>JAJPJC010000432.1 GCA_021324445.1 Isosphaeraceae bacterium | reverse complement strand
TTGCAGGCGGTGCTCCTGGCAGCCTTGGCGCCCGCGGCGTGAGCCGCGAATCACCGTCTGGCCAGCCTGAGAAACCGCCCTTCAAAGGGGCAGAAGTCAAGCTGAGAAGGTAGAGGGGGCACAAGACGACGTTTCGGACCTTGGCGTGTTCCAGATCGCATGCCTGGGTTATCACGATGACGTGGACGCGCTGCGCATCCAGCAGCTCGCCGACGGGAAGCGCTTCTCGGCCCGAAGAAAAATCCAGCCGCACCTCCGACCGCCAGCCGACGACCGGGCAGGAGAAGATGATATCTCCCTGGGTCAAGGGTTCGTCGGCGGGGGCCTTGCGGTACCATGAGTCACTCATCGTCGTCGTCCCGGAACCGCCGCCCTCGGTCAAAGACGATCTCGGGTTGCCGTTCGGGCAGTTCGTTCAGGATGAGCGTGCCCGAGAATCGGGCGATGACCTCACGCGGGATCTCGAGAGCAACCACCCCGCGCAGAGCCTCCTCATCCTCGAGATCAGATCCCTGACCGTTCTGCACTGCCGGGCGACCGATCCCACCGGCCTCGAGAGCACCGGACCGCAGCGGTTCGCCTTTCGTCCCGGCGGCCGCGGCCTCTGATTGGACCATGACCGTTTCTCCGACAAGCTTTTGGGAAGATTGGCCCTCTTCCAACTATACTGCATCGGGATGAGTCCTGGCAAAAGCTCAAACTTTCCGACTTCCCTTCCCCTTTTTGGGGGGAGGGGGGCTTTAGCCCTTGATCACCCCGACCGGCCGTAACCGGGCGACTTTCTTGGAGATCCCGAGCTTGTCGACGACGTCGACGACGTGGTCGACATCCTTGTAGGCGGCGGGCTGTTCCTCGGCCAGGCCCTTGTGTCCCCGGGCGCGGGCGATGATGCCGATCTTGTCGAGCTCCTTGTCGATCCGGCGGCCGGCGGCGAGCTTGACCGCCGCCGTGCGGCTCATCAGCCGCCCGGCGCCGTGGCAGGTCGTCCCGAAGGAGCGCTCCATGCTGCCGGGCTGGCCGGCCAGCACCCAACTGGCCGTGCCCATGCTCCCCGGGATGATCACCGGCTGGCCGATCGCCGCATAATCGGCGGGGATCTCCGGATGGCCCGGGGGGAACGCCCGCGTCGCCCCCTTGCGGTGCACGCAGACCTCCTTGGACTCATCCGGTCCGACCCGGTGCTGCTCGAACTTGGCGATGTTGTGCGCGACATCGTAGATCAGGTCCATGCCCAGGTCTTCCCACGGCTTGCCGAAGATCCGGGCGAAGACCTCGCGCGCCTGGTGGGTCAGGAGCTGGCGGTTGCACCAGGCGAAGTTGGCCGCGGCGCGCATGGCACCCAGGTAGGACTGCCCCTCCGGACTGCGTACCGGGGCACAGGCGAGCTGCCAGTCCGGCAGCTCGAACCCATAGCGCTTGGGGGCGTTCTTGAAGGTGGCCAGGTAGTCGTCGCAGACCTGGTAGCCCAGCCCGCGCGAGCCGGAATGGATCAGCACGGTGATCTGGCCCTCGTGCAGGCCCATCACCTCGGCCGCCGCCCGGTCGAGGATGCGATCGACGACCTGGACCTCCAGGAAATGGTTGCCCGAGCCCAGCGTGCCGCACTGATCATAGCCTCGGGTGATGGCGCGATCGCTGACCCGAGCGGGGTCGGCCCCGTCGAGACGTCCCCCGGCCTCGGTGAAGCGCAGGTCGCGCTCCGTGCCGTAGCCCTGGTTGACGACGTAGGCGGAGCCTTCTTCCATCAGTTGCATCAGCTTCGGCTTGTCGAAGAGGTAGCGACCGCTCTGGCCCACGCCGGTGGGGATATCCCGGAAGAGCTGATCCACCAGGGGTTTGATCCGCTCCTTGGCCTCGCTCCATTCGAGCCCGGTGCGGAGCAGCCGGACGCCGCAGTTGATGTCATAGCCGACCCCGCCGGGCGAAATCACGCCCCCTTCCTCGGGATCGGTCGCGGCCACCCCGCCGATGCAGAAGCCGTAGCCCCAGTGGATATCCGGCATGGCCAGGCTCGCCCCCTGGATGCCTGGGAGCGTGGCCACGTTCGCCACCTGCTCGGGACCCTGGTCTTTCTTGATCTGCTCGATCAGCACCTCGTCGGCGAAGATGATCCCGTCGACACGCATGTCCGGACGGTAGCTCTTGGGGATCCGCCACTGACACGGGCCGGCCGGCTCCAGCGGCCCGCGATATCCTCCGGTTTGGCTCATCGTTTCCTCCGTTCTGTAGGTCAGGCTTGAGCCTGACACGATCTGGTTCCCAGTCAGGCTCAAGCCTGACCTACGTGAGCGCCTTCCTTGCCGAAGTCAGACAACACGCGGGCCAGGACCTGGCCGGTGGCCGTCCCCGACCGCGCCAGGTCTTCCGGCGTCCCCTGAGCCACGATGCGGCCTCCCTCGTCGCCGGCGCCGGGTCCGAGGTCGATGATCCAGTCGGCGCAGGCCATGACCTCGGGACTGTGGGTGATCACGATCACGGAATGGCCGCGGTCGACCAGGGAGCCGAGGGCCTCGAGCAGCTTGAGCAGATCCGCGGGATGGAGGCCGGCGGTCGGCTCATCCAGCAGGAAGAGGGTGTGCGCGGGTTGAGCCGCACGACGGAGCGCGGCCAGCGATCGGCCCAGGAAGCTCGCGAGCTTCAGCCGCTGCGCCTCGCCTCCCGAGAGCGTCGCGGCGGGCTGGCCGAGCTTCAGGTAATCCAGGCCGATGTCGAGCAGGGGCCGGATCCGGGCCTGGACCCGCGGGCGATGGCGGAAGAAGCCGAACGCCTCGCGCGCCGTCGAGTCGAGGACTTGGGCGATGGTCCGGCCGCGGTAGGTGACCTCCAGGATCTCCGGTCGATAGCGGGTGCCCCGGCACTCGGGACAGCGGACCATCACGTCGGGGAGGAACTGCATGTCGATCGTGAGGAAGCCATCCCCCTGACAGGCATGGCAGCGCCCGCCCTCGACGTTGAAGCTGAACCGGCCCGCGTCGTAGTTCCTCAGCTTGGCCTCGTGGGTGGCGGCGAAGGTCTTGCGGATCTCATCGAAGACCTTGAGGTACGTCGCCGGGTTCGACCGGGCCGACCGCCCGAGGGGCGACTGATCGAGGAAGACGACATCGGCCAGGTGCTCGCAGCCGAGCAGGTCGGCATACGGGGCGGCGATCGCGGCCTCGCTCTTGACCCGTTGCCGTGCGGCCGGGTAGAGCGTCTCCTCGACCAGCGTGCTCTTCCCGGCGCCGCTGACCCCCGTCACCGCGCAGAACACCCCCAGCGGAAAGGTGACATCGACCGCTTGGAGATTGTTGCCGCGCGCCCCGAGGAGCGTCAGCTTGCGGTCGGTCACGCGGCGGCGCGCCGACGGCACGGCCACGCGCTTTCGGCCGTGGAGATAGGCGCTGGTCGCCGATTCGTCGGCGTTCGGAAAGTCGGTCAGCGGGCCGTTGTAGAGGAGCCGGCCGCCGGCCTCGCCGGCGCCGGGGCCCAGGTCGACCACGTGATCGGACTGGCGGATCAGCTCGGCCTGATGCTCGACGACCACCAGGGTATTGCCACGGTCGCGCAGCCGGTGCAGGACCGTCGCCAGCCGGCTGACCTCCTGGGGATGGAGGCCCACCGTGGGCTCGTCGAGCACGTAGAGCGTGTTGACCAGGCCCGACCCGAGGGCCCTGGTCAGGACGACGCGCTGGAGCTCGCCGCCGGAGAGGCTGCGCGCCGGCCGATCGAGGCTCAGATAATCGAGCCCGATCTCGGCCAGGTAGCTGAGGCGGTCCTCGACCTGGGCCAGGATCCCAGCGGCCACCGGTTGGGCGCGCAAGGTCTTCAGGCCGCCCAGGACGGCGCGGGCGTCTCGGATCGTCATGGCCGACAGCGCGGCGATGTCCGTGCCGCCGATCCGGACGGCCAGAGCTTCTGGCCGCAGCCGCGCCCCGTGGCAGGCCGGACAGCTCTGGGAGCGTCGCCAACGGCTCAAGAAGACCCGGACGTGCAGCTTGTAGCTCTGGCGCTCCAGCCCGCGGAAGAATCCTTCCAGTCCCGTGAAGCCCGTTCCGGGCACCCCCTCCACCAGCCGCCGGAGCTCTTCCGGTGAGAGGTTCCGCACAGGGACGTCGACCGGCAGACCGAGGGCCCCAGCCGCGTCGAGCAATTCCTGGAGACGGCCCCGATAGCCGGGCGTCGTCCAGGGGGCGATGGCCCCCTGCCGGATCGTCTTCGACGGGTCGGGGAGGATTCGGGCCAGGTCGAGCTCGGAAGTCCGGCCCAGGCCCTCGCAGGCCGGGCAGGCCCCGATGGCGCCGTTGAAGCGGAACAGGTTCGGCTGCGGCTCGAGATGATCGGTACCACAGCGGCTGCACCGCCAGCCCCGCACGAAGGTCCACGAGGCGCCGGCCGTGAGGAGCCGGCAACGGCCCAGCCCCTTCACGAACGCGGTTTCGATCGAGTCGATCCGCCGCTGGGGCGCGTCCTTGCCCCGGACCAGCCGGTCGACGATCACCTCGGCGGACCGGACCGTCTGCTCCGCATCCGCCGCGCCTCCCTCCGGCAGCGCGACCGCGGGATCATCCAGCCGGTACGCCTGCCCGGAGACCGCGAGCCGGGTGAACCCCTCGGCGCGGAGGGCCTGCACGAGTGCCGCGCGGTCGGACTCGGGACGGAGGTCCAGGGGGAAGGCGACCTCGTACCGCGTCCCCTCCGGCAAGGCGTCGATGGCCCGCGCGACCGTCGCCGGACTCGCCGGGAGCACGAGCTGGCCGCAGGTCCGGCAGACCACCTCGCCCACCCGGGCGTAGAGCAGCCCGAGCGCCTCGTGGATCTCGGTGAGCGTGCCCACCGTGCTACGACCGGTGTGGCGCCCCGGCGACTGCCGGACCGCGATCGCCGGGGGAATCCCCTCGATGCGGTCGGCGTCGGGCTTGTCCAGCTTCTCGAGGAACTGCCGCGTATAGGGCGAGAAGGTCTCGACGTACCGCCGCTGGCCCTCGGCGTAGAGCGTGTCGAAAGCCAGCGAACTCTTCCCCGCACCACTGACCCCCGTCACGACGATCAGCCGGTTCAGCGGCAGATCCAGGTCGATCCCCCGGAGGTTGTGGGTGCGCAGGCCGCGCAACCGGATCTTCTTCATGGTGGTCCGTGGTCCGTGGTCCGTGAATGCAAGCGACCGCAGACACGAGAGCGTC
This sequence comes from Isosphaeraceae bacterium, assembly GCA_021324445.1. Classification (GTDB taxonomy): domain Bacteria; phylum Planctomycetota; class Planctomycetia; order Isosphaerales; family Isosphaeraceae; genus JAJPJC01. The sequence continues at coordinate 20,188 of JAJPJC010000432.1, read as the reverse complement.
TGGTCAGCCGACCTCTGGGCTTTCCTGACCACTGACCACCGTTCCGATCAGGGCCCCGATCGCCGCAGGGTGAAGCCGGTCATGGTGAAGCCATCGTCATCCATGATGCTGTAGCTGCCGCCGACCGAGAGGTACTTGGCAATCACCGAGAACTCGGGGAGTTTCTCGTTGGCCAGCACCTTGCCGAGCTGGGGGAGTTGTTGTCGCTGCGCGCCTGCGGCGGCGCCGGTCGCCTGGCGGATCGCCTTCTCGTATTGTCCGCTCTTGACCAGGTCGTACAGGAGGCGAGCCGACTCATCGGGGCGGACGAAGCTCATTCCGCTGACGCGCTCGGGGATCTCCTTGGTGACCGTCTGGAACGACGCGTTCTCGCCGAGCGCGGCGCTGACCGGCCGGAGCACCTGCTCGAGCAGGGTCGTGTCGGTCGTCACGAAGAAGGTGTCCTTGGCGATGGCGAAGCTCACCGTGCCCTTCAGCGCCGCCTGGGGTCCGCCCCCGGGATTGGGGAGGTTCGGCATCGCGACGTCGTAGATCGTCGTCCCCTGGAACTCGCGCTTCTGGGGCGCGGCCTGGGCAATCTCGAAGATCCGGTTCACGGTGTTCTGGAACGCCTTGGCATCCTCCAGGGCCACCGCCAGCAGCATGCGCTGGCTGTCCTCCTTGATCGGCTTCTTGAAATCGCTGATCAAGGTGACGCGATCGCCAAGGGGGCCGAAGACATCCTGCTGGAAATCGAGCGGTGGGCCGCCATTGGGACCGACGAGCTGTTGCTGCAGGATGTTGAGCATCCCCGGCTGGAACTTGTTGACGATGTCGTTGATCGCGTTGAAGGCGTTGTCGAGGTCCCAGCTAAAGGACTGGTAGGAGGCGACCCCGGCCGGAACCCATGATTCGGGGCGCAGCGCGATCGGCGGGAACGAGAAGATCTTGAGGATTCCCTGCACGGGCTTGGGCGCCAGGAAGAAGGTCTTGCTCAAACTGTCGTAGCCGCCGGCGCCGAGCGTGAAGCAGCCGCCGACCGACTTCAGTCCGTTGATCCCCAGCTCCTGGACCAAAACCTCGTTCTGCTGGGCCTGACCCTCGTTCCCCTTGGCGCTGGCCTTGAGCACCAGCTTGATGAGCTTGGCCAGGTCGAGGAACCAGACGATCTGGGCCTTCGCCGAATCGGTCTTGGCCTGGGTCTTGGCGAACGACTCATTGGCGGCCAGCGAGTTCTCACGGCCCTGCTGATGAGCGGTCAGGTCTTTGATCACGTCGACGTCGCTGCCGAGAAAGAACAGGCCCTCGGCCTGGGTCCAGACCACCGGCGGCGGCGGGGTCTCCTTCTCCTGGTCCTTCTTCTCCTTGTCCTGGTCCTTGTTCTTCGCTGCCGGCCATTGCAGGACATGCAAGGTCAAGCCCTGGAAGCTCTCTTGCGAGACCTTGGCGCCGGCATCCTCGGCCTGCTTGGTGGACCGGCCCAGGACCTCGGCCATCTTGGACTTGTTCTCGCCGGCATCGGCCAGGAGGGCGACGGCGACGGGGAGCTTGGGATCGTCGCGGGACATCGCCGCGACGGCCACGGACCCCTGGGGAAGCTCCAGGAGTTGCTTGAGACTGACGCCGATCTTCTCCTGGAGCGGCTTGGCCCACTCCTCGACCTTCTGGCTCAGGTCGTCCCGGAACTCCTTCATGGCCGGGTCGTTCCAGAGCTGCCCGTAGGAACTGCCGCGGAATGCCTCCCGCAAGTTCTTGGCATCATTCAGCTTGAGCAAGAAGATCGTCGAGTCAGGCAGGATGCGCTCCGGGGGGGCCGCGGCCTGCGCCCGCGGAGCGGGCCCGTCCATCCCGCCGACCAGTCCCAGCCATCCGATCAAGGCCAGGCGACGAATCGCCCGCTGCGCCGTTTGCATGAGAGAACACTCCGTTGGTTCGAGGCACCCTCGGCTCACCGGCGGAGGGAATGGGGGCGGGCCACCGGCACCCGGCCGGCGTCCACGAGCGTACACCAAGCTCCGAGCCTGGGTCGTCACCGGCGGTGACCGGCGCGTCTTCCGATCCGCAATCCAACCATCATGTGCGCTTCGAGATTCGGTGGCGTCGCGGGCTTGCTTGCTCGTTCGCTCGCACGCTAGCGGCCGTTCGCATCCGTGCCAGGGGGGCGGGAGGGCTGAGCCGGCGATTTCTCGGAGGTTCGTGGCCCGCTCGATCGGTCGTGCAAACCGGCCGGCCGGCTCGCGATTCGCCGGCGCGGCGGGTCGACATAGCGATAGCCGCTGTTCGGATTGGCCTTATCGAAGGAGAAGGCCTCGCGATGCTGGAGGAATTGTTTGACATAGGTCACCGGGATGGCGAACCCGAGGTTGTCGGCCATGGCCGCGTGCGCCCCGCGACTGTTGACCCCGATCACCTCCCCGCGCTGGTTGAACAGGGGGCCGCCCGAGTTCCCGGGGTTGATCGCGGCGTCGGTCTGGAGGAAGATCTGACCCTCGATGTCGCGACTCCGATTGCTGACGATCCCTTGAGTCACGGTCCGCTCCAGCCCCAGGGGATTGCCCACCGCGAAGACACTATCCCCGGCATGGACGTCGTCACCATTACCCAGGACCACGTGGTTGGGTTTCAAGTCCGGCGGCAGGGGAATCTTCAGCAGGGCCAGGTCGAAGAAGGGATTCAACGAGACGATCTCGACCTCGTCAATGCGGCGGCGGGAGAGGCCGACCGGCGCGTTGAGGTAGAGGATTGCCGAGATCCGCGTCTCCCCCTGGATCACGTGGGCGTTGGTGATGGCGTAACCGTCCTTGTTGATGAGGAATCCCGATCCTTTCCCCGAAGGCGTCTCGATCGAGATGACGGCCTCGCCATACTGGTTCACCAGGTCCTTCACGCCGGCGGGCTTGAGGACGCCCGTGCTGTAGAAGCCGGATGTCTCGGGCTCGGCACCGCGGGTCGAGCCCCGCGGCGCGGGCTCCGCGTCGCCGGCCTTGGCGCGGCGGGCCACCTGGTCCCGCGGGATCCGCAGCAGGTCGTAGCCGAGGTCCAGATACAGCGCGTTGGACTTCTCGGCGACGACCTCACCGGTGACCCGCTGGCCGTCCTTGAGCACGACGGTCTCGAAACCGCCCGCCTGCGCCACCCGGCTGGCGCACGGGCCGAACGCCGCCATTATCGCTACGATGCAAACACCACGTACCCGCAAGGCAGCCCCTCCGGCTCAAGTGCCGTCACATCCCCAACGTCCTCGGAATTCCCATCCATTGTAAAAATCGGCCCGTTGGTTTCAACCCTGCCTGCTCGTGTTCCCCGCCGCGGACCCCGGGTGATCGGTTTGGATGGGGCCGGCCCGTTGGCTAGAGTTGCTCCAGGGACGAAGTTCGCTTGACCGTCCCGGCCGGTTCGGGCACTAATGGAATGATCCACAACAAGGGGATTCACGTCCAGTCCAGCCTCCAACACACGGTCCAACGATTAAATTCATTCACTCACCCGAGCGTGGGGGAGATATTCCCATGTCCCAGTCTCTGTGGTGGACGGGTCTCCGTCCCGCCAAGGCGTTCCAGCGGCTGGCGGTCTCGACCGTCGTGGCGCTGACGGTGCCGGCCGTGCATTGGTGCATGGCCCAGGCTCCCAAACAACAGGCCAATCCGTTCGCCAAAGCGGAAGATGAGGCGCGGCCGGAGCCGATCCCCGAGTTCAAACTCCAGAAGACCTTGCGTACCGTCCCGGTGCCGCGCGATCGGCCCGCGTACAACTACCAGATGGTGGACACCTCGCTGCTGAACCGCGACAAGCAAGGCATCTGGGTCCTGGACTTCGCGTTCAAGGACCATCCGCCTCTACGGATCCGGACGGTCCCGGTTCGCGACCAGGGGAAGAATAAGCACGTTCTCTACCTGTATTTCAAGGTCGTCAACCGCACCGGCGCGCCCCGAATGTTCGTCCCCCAGTTCGTGATGGTCAATGAGAAGGGGGAGAGGTTCGAGGACAACGTGGTCCCGGAGGCGATTCCGTTGATTCAAAGTCGGGAGGATCAATCGATCCCGGTGCTGGGTGCCGTCGATCTCACGGGAATGATTCCTCCCAGCACCAAGCCCGATGTGGATGATGCTGTCTTCGGCGCGGCGGTCTGGGAGAAATGGGATCCCAAGGCCGACCGCTTCAGCATCTATATCCGCGGCCTGTCGGACGGTTATACGGAAGTCGCCGCGCCCAACGGCGGCAAGCCCGTCGCCAAGTACAAGACCCTGCGCCTCGACTTCATTCGCCGCGGCGACGAGCACAACCTCACCGAGAGCGAGTTCCAACTCGCCGAGATCCCGTATGAGTGGGTCTACTGGTGAACCGGTAGCCTGTCGCGCGAAACCGATCGGCCTTCACTCGCCGCACCGCTCCTCGTAGCGAATCGGGTCGGAGAGCCCGAGGCGTTCGAAGGCCGAGCGGCGGATCCGGCAGGCGTCGCAGCGCCCGCAGGCCAAGCCCTCGGGACTGGGGTCGTAGCAACTGTGCGTGAGTGAGTAATCCACACCCAGCGCCCGGCCGCGCTCGATGATCTGCTCCTTGGTGAGGGTGAGAAGGGGAGCGTGGATGCGGAATCGGCCGGCGCCTTCCACGCCGGCCCGGGTGGCCAGGTTGGCGAGGGTTTCGAACGCCTGGAGGAATGCGGGCCGGCAGTCGGGATAACCCGAGTAATCGACGCAATTGACGCCCAGGAAGAGATCGAAGGCGCCCAGGGTCTCGGCCCAGGCCAGGGCGAGGGCGAGGAAGACCGTGTTCCGAGCGGGCACGTAAGTCAGCGGGATGCCCCGGGTCATTTCCTCGGCCGGTCGGTCCTTGGGGACCTCCAGGCTGGAGGTCAGGGCACTGCCGCCGAAGCCGTGGAGGTCGATCTCCAGCTCGAGGTGGCGGGCGACGCCACGGGCGCGAGCGACGCGCCGGGCGGCCTCGATCTCGACGGCATGGCGCTGGCCGTAGTGCACGGTCAGGGCATACAGCTCATAGCCGGCGGCCCCGGCCTCGGCCAGGACGGTGGCACTGTCGAGTCCCCCGCTCAAGAGCACCACCGCCCGCCGCGCCTCAGTCATGAGTGGTCCCTTCCCCACCAGCCGGACCGACCGGGTCTTGCCGAAACTTCCGAGCTTCCGCTATCCTCGTCTCAGACCGAACTTTCTTCCAGGTGAAAGAATCAGGATTGGGGATCATGGCTCATAAAAAAGGACAAGGCTCGAGCCGAAACGGCCGGGACTCGAATCCCAAGATGCTGGGCATCAAGCTCTTCGGGGGCCAGATTGCCAAGCCCGGCAGCATCCTCTGCCGGCAAAACGGCACCCGGTGGCACCCCGGCAAGAACGTGGGCGTCGGCCGCGACTGGACAATCTACTCCTTGATCGAGGGAACCGTCACCTTCGACCAGGGCGGACGGCGGATCAACGTCCTCCCCGTCAAGAGTGGCCAGTGACGAGCATCGGGTATCGCGATGACCCCGCTGGCAAGATCCTCCCGTAGGTCAGGCTTCGCGCCTGACTGGATTGAAGTGTCGGGCGAGAAGCCTGACCTACGTTCATGTTCGTGGACCGTGTGACGATTTTCGTGTCCGGGGGCTCCGGGGGCGACGGCTGTCTGAGCTTCCGCCGGGAGAAGTACGCGCCACGGGGCGGTCCCAACGGCGGCGATGGGGGCAACGGGGGCAACGTCGTGGTTCGCGCCTCCGAGGGATATACCAACCTGGCGCACCTGTCGCACCAGCGCCATTGGAGGGCCGAGCGGGGCGAGCATGGCGAGGGCTCCGATCGGATCGGGCGCGGCGGCGAGGACCTGGTCATCGACGTCCCGCCGGGAACCTTGATCCTGGATCGCGATCGCGGCCATGTGCTCCGCGACCTGAAGGCGCCCGGCGACCAGGTGATTGTGGCGCGCGGCGGCCGGGGCGGCCATGGCAACGCCTACTTCAAGTCGGCGACGAACCGGGCGCCGCACCAGGTTGAGAAGGGGTCTGCCGGCGAGCAGCGCTGGATCGTCTTGGAGCTGAAGGTGATCGCCGACGTCGGCCTGATCGGCCTTCCCAATGCCGGCAAGTCCACCCTGTTATCCCGCATCTCGCGGGCCCATCCCGAGATCGCCGACTATCCGTTCACGACCAAGTATCCCAACCTGGGCACTGTGGTCTGGGCGGAACCGTCGGGCCGACAGGCTCACCCGCCGTTCGTCGTGGCGGACATCCCGGGGTTGATCGAGGGGGCTCACGCCGGCCACGGCCTGGGCCACGAGTTCCTCCGCCACGTTGAGCGAACGTCGCTGCTGGTCCACCTGGTGGAGGCGGTGCCGCTGGATGACTCCGACCCCCTCCAGAACTATCGGACCATCCGGAACGAGCTGGCGCAGTATAGTCCCGCCCTGGCCGAGCGACCCGAGCTGCTGGTCCTCACCAAGATGGACGTGACCGGCGCCGAGCCGGCCCGCCGGAGGATCGAGCGCGAGCTGGACCGGGAGGTCCTGGGGATCTCGGCCGTGACCGGGCAGGGGATCCCTCAGCTCATCCACCGGATCGTCGCGTGGTTACGGGAGCGACCGGGTTGGGGAGGCGAGGTCCCCGCGGCGCCGCCGCTGCCGGCGCGCCACAACGACCTGCCGCAGGGCGCGGGCGCGGGCGCGGCCGGGGCCGCGCCGGTGCCGATCGCCGGCTGGGGAACAGGCGTTTAAGCCGTGCTGCGCATTGTGGCCGACCTGGGAAACACGCGGCTGAAGTGGGGCCGGCTCGAGGACTCGGGGCGGCTGGCCGAGGCGATCGCCTTGCCGCTGGACGATCCCGCCGCCTGGGCCGACGCCTGGGCCGCCTGGCAACAACGAGACCCCGGTGCCGCGCACTGGGCGGTCTCGACGGTCAACCCCCCCGGGGCGGAGCGCCTGGACGCGTTCTTGCGCTCGCAGGGTATCGACCGGGTCACGTGGATTCGATCGGCCGCGGAGGTGCCGGTCCCGAAAGATGTGGAGGGGGCCGACAGCGGAGGCTCGGACCGGGCCTTGTCCGTCTTCGCCGCACGGCGACTGATGCCGGCGGGCCGTCCCGGGCTGGTGGTCATGTGTGGGACGGCGATCACTGTGGAGCGCGTCACCGCCGCGGGGATCTGGCAGGGCGGAGCGATCGCGCCCGGGCTGGGCCTGACGATCCGGGCCCTGCACCTGATGACCGCTCAGCTCCCGCTGATCCACCTGACCCAGGCCCCGCCGGCCTGGGGCCGAGGGACCGTGGCCTCGCTGGAAGCCGGCGTCTTCTGGGGCCTGGTCGGCGCCGTCCGCGAGCTGCTGGCCCGCCAGACCGATGACCTGGGCCGCGACCCCTGGGTCATCTGGACCGGAGGCGACGCCGCACTGCTGGCCCCGCCGGTCTCCGGCCCCGACGCCCGCATCGAGCCCAACCTCATCCTCCTGGGATTGGCCGAGGTCGCCTTCGGGGCGCCGTCCGCCGGACCCCGCGATTGACCTTCTCCGATTCCCGCACTTCCGCTAGGCTCACGGCCGCGACACGTCCGGTTGGGCCGTCCCGGCTCCGATCCTCACACCGCCGTCGGCGAGCGGATCCTGTCATGACCAAGGACCGAGGACTGAGGCGATTCCGCCCCCGTCTCGAGACCCTCGAGGCGCGTGACCTGCCGTCGACCTTACACGTGGTGGGACCGAACCCGAACGATCAGGGCGCGAAGGGTCCATTCTTGAACCTGATCGTGGTGCAGGACCCCAGCCCGGACGCCGGTACCGGCGGATCCCCCGTCCACCGCGCTCGACGGCACGTCAGGCCGGCCCACCCACCGGGTCCCCCGCCCCAGCTCCGCCGTGGGCCCGGTCCCGGCCACGTGATCCTCCCCTTCCGGCGCCCGCACAGTCCCCCCGCCGCCCGGCTCTGGGCAGTCGCGAATCCCCCGAGACTCCAGCCGTGACGTGTCCGCGCCGCGTGGAGGTCCGGCTCGCGATCGAAGAATTCCAGGATTTAGCCTGAGCTCCCCGCCCCAAGACTCCCGCTCCAGAGTGCACGACCCGGCCGCGGCCGGCTTGTACTAAGAGTCTCCTGGATTGGGATCTGGTTCGTGTGTACACGAGCCGTATCCCAATTCGGCGGCAACACCGGTAACGGTAGCGACTGTTCCCGAAGCCCCGGAGGGGGCGGTGGTCAAGAGCCAGGGGCGTCAGCCCCTGGTCGACCGCGGAGCGCCGAGCCCCCCCCTCCCTTCCCAGGAGCCCCGTAGGGGCGACAGGGGTGACTCTCGCCCCTGCGGGGCTCTCCCAAGGGGAGAGGGAGAGGCGCCGGAACGGTCCCAGGGGCTGACGTCCCTGGCTCTTGACCACCGCCCCCATTCGGGGGCTCAGATACTTTAGGAACAGACTCTAAGTTTGAGACCCCCCCCACCCGAAATTACGTCACATCACGTCACGGCCTTATGCCCCTTGGACTTACGTCACGAAACCCGGGGAAAAAAACAGGTCACGCTCGTCACAGCCTTACGCCGCAGGGACTTACGTCACGCCACGCTTCTGATCCCGACGCGATGGCTCATCCCGGCGAGCATTTCCTGTCAAGATGGCGCGGTGACGGCGAGTTTCTCGCGCTCGATCGGGAGGGATGGTCCGGCAGCGGCGACGGGGGCTCCCACCGGCCCAGACCCCCCCGAGTCAGGGGGGAAGGGATCCGCGCGACTGCCGCGGTTGCGCTTCGCGGACACGCGTTCAGGCCAGGATCTCGTGCACGACCTGCCCATGCACGTCGGTGAGGCGCCGGTCGATTCCATTGTGCCGGAACGTGAGCCGGGTGTGATCGATCCCCATGAGGTGCAGGATCGTCGCGTGCAGGTCATAGCAGTAGGTCTGGCCGTCGGCGGCCTTCCAGGCCCAGGGGTCGCTCCGGCCGTGGGCAGAGCCTCCCTTGATGCCGGCGCCGGCCAGCCAGGCGACCGAGGTGCCGCCGTTGTGGTCGCGGCCGGTCGCGCCCTGGGTGAACGGCATGCGACCGAACTCGGTGCTCCAGAGGACCAGCGTGTCCTCCAGCAGGCCGCGGGCCTTGAGGTCCCTCAAGAGCGCGGCGGTCGGTCGGTCGACGGTCCGGGCGATCGCCGGCAGCTCCTTGGGGATATTCGAGTGGTTGTCCCAGTTCTTGGTCGGCCCGCCGGCGCCGCTCCAGACCTGGACGAACCGCACGCCGCGCTCCAGGAGCCGGCGCGCCAGGAGGCAGCGCCGGCCGAAGTCGGCCGTAATGGGATCCTCCAGCCCGTAGAGAGCGCGTGTCGCAGGGGTCTCGCCGGCGAGGTCCAGGGCCTCCGGCGCGCTGGACTGCATCCGGGCGGCCAGCTCATAGGCGGCGATCCGCGCCTCCAGCCGCGTATCCCCCTCATGGCTGGCGGCGTGCCGCCGGTTCAATCGCTTGAGCATCTCCAGGCCGTCGCGCTGGCTGGCCGGGGTCAGGAACCCGGCCGAGCTGGGCGGGAACAGGTCGGGGATCGGCCGTGGCGCGGACGCGTCGAGGATTGTCCCTTGATGGGATTGCGGCAAGAAGCCCGCGGTGAAGTTCCCCTTGGCGTTGTAGGGCAAGCCGCGAGGATCGGGGAGCACAACGAAGCTCGGCAGGTTGTCGCCCAGCGAGCCGAGCCCGTACGAGAGCCAGGCCCCGAGGCAGGGGAAGCCGGGCATGAGGAACCCGCAATTCATCATGTAGCTGGCCGGACCGTGCACGTTTGTCTTGGAGGACAGGGCCATCAGGAACGCCAGGTCGTCGACGCGGGTGGCGATCTCGGGGAAGACGCTGCTGACCCACCGGCCCGATTCGCCGTGCTGCCGGAAGGGGAACGGGCTCTTCATCAGGTTGCCTGGCACGCTGGTCGGTGCTTCGATGTGGGTCCCCGGGTCAAACGGCTGGCCGTGCCGGCGGTGCAGCTCGGGCTTGTAGTCGAACGTGTCCATCTGGCTGACGCCGCCGTTCATGAAGAGCTGGACCACGCGGCGAACCTTGGCGCGATGGTGCAACCCGCCGTTGAGCTCGGCCCGCGGCCGGGGCCGGGAGGAGTCGGTCCCCGCGATCAGGCCCTCACGCCCCAGGAGCTCGGTCAGCGCGATCCCGCCCAGGCCGCCACCGATTCGCCACAGGAATTCCCGCCGCGGCATCGACTCGAACATGATCGTGTCCTTATCGTATGGTGGCTGAGACCCACCGACGCAAGGCTTCATCTCGGTGGGTTTCACCCACCCTACAGCCGGATCAATTTACGAACAAAAATTCATTGCTATTGAAGATCAGCCGGCAGAGGTTGGCCAATCCATGGCGGCGGACGTACTGTGAGAGCATCGCGATCTCGTCGGTGGTCGGGGCGCGGCAATAGGCCAGCTCAAAGGCGGCCTGGATCTGCCCTGCCGGGTCGGGCGCGAGCGCCTCCAGCCGGCGGGCGCCGTGCGCGCACTGGCGGAGGACGAACGGGTTGTTCAGCAGGGTGAGGGCCTGGAGCGGCGTGGTCGACTCGTTGCGGACGGCGGTCAGTTGGGAGGCGTCGGCGGCGTCGAGGGCCTCGAAGAACGGGTCGGGCAAGGTCCGGAACAGGAAGCGGTAGACGCTCCGCCGGGATGCGCCCGGGCTGTCCCAGTCATAGCGGGTGTAATCGACCACGGGGGTGACGTGGACGCCGGGGCTGAGGGCGAACTGCTGGACGGACGGGCCGCCCATGGTCGTATCGAGCTGGCCGGCCACGCTGAGAATCGCGTCGTGGACCGACTCGGCGTCGAGGCGACGCCGGTGCTGCCGCCAGAGCCAGCGATCATCGGCGTCGACAGCAGCCGCCGACGGGTCGGACTGCGAGTCCTGGCGGTAGACCGCGCTGGTGACGATCAGCCGGTGGAGCTGCTTGAGAGAGCCGCCCGAATCGAGGAAGGTCGTGGCGAGCCAGTCGAGCAGCTCGGGGTGGGACGGGGTGTCGCCCATGCGGCCGAAGTCGTTGGGCGTGGTGACGATCCCGCGGTCGAAGTGGTGGTGCCAGGCGCGGTTGACGATCGACCGCCAGGTCAGGGGGTTTTTCGGGCTTGTCAGCCAGCGCGCCAACTCGGCCCGCCGCGCCGATTCGTCGCCGCCGGGCGGGATCGCGAACCGTGCCGGCAGGCCGGCCACGCAGCTCAGCGTGCCCGGCGTGGCGGCCGGGCCCGGCTGGTGGATGTCGCCCCGGCGCAGGAGGTGGACCGGCCGCGGGCCGCCCGGCGGCTTGTGGCCGGCGTCGGGGGCGAACTCGCTGGCCGCGGCGAAGACCAGCCCCGGCGGCGGCGGTAGGGCTGCGAGCTCCGCGCCCAGCCAGGCGGCCAGCCCGGGCTGGTGCCCCCGCGCCTGCTTGAGCTCGGCAGTCATCGATCGCCGCAGGCGGGCCAGGACCGGGTCGATGTCATAGCCCCGCTCGGCCTTGTCGGCCCCGGCGAAGACCGCCTGGAGGCTGTAATAATCCGCCTGCGAGATCGGGTCGAACTTGTGGTCATGGCACCGGGCGCAGTGGACCGTGGCGCTGACGAATGTCGACATGACGGTAGTGATCATGTCGTCGCGATCGATGTAATGCCCGATCTGGCGATCGATGCTGTCGTCCCGGATATCGCGGAGCGAGCTCTCATCCCAGGGGCCGGCCGCGATCATGCCGAGGGCCACCACCAGGCCCGGCTCGTCGGGGAAAAGCGCATCAGCGGCGACCTGCTCCTGGACGAAGCGGGCATACGGCGTGTCGCGGTTGAACGCCGCGATCAGGTAGTCGCGATAGGGCCACGCATGAGGCCGGATCCGGTCCTGGTCGTGGCCATGGGTCTCGGCGAAGTGGACCAGGTCCATCCAGTGTCGCGCCCAGCGCTCGCCATAGTGGGGGCTGGCCAGCAGGCGATCGACCAGACGCTCGTAGGCATCCGGCGCCGGGTCGTCGAGGAAGGCCGCGACCTCCTCAGGGCTGGGCGGCAGGCCGAGCAGGTCGAAGGACAGCCGCCGGATCAAGGTCCGGCGGTCGGCTTCGGGCGAGGGGTGCAGACCGTGCTCGGCCAGCCTGGCCAGGATGAAATGGTCGATCGGCGTGCGGACCCAGCCCGCCATCGCGGGCGGGATGGGCGGGACGGCCGGGCGCCTCAGGGGCCGGAGCGACCACCAGTCCCGGCCGCCGGCCGGCCGCGACGCCGTGGCCGTGACCGGCTGGGCCGAGCCATCCCGCGGGTCGGGCGCCCCCATCAGGATCCAGCGGCGGAAGTCGGCGATCACCGCGCGGGGGAGCTTCTCCTTCCCCTTGGGCGGCATCGGCTCGTAGCCCTCGGCCGCCGTGATCGCCTGGAACAGCACGCTCGACTCAAGGTCCCCCGGCACGACCGCCGGCCCCGAGCTGCCCCCCTTGCGAATCCCCTCCCGCGTATCGAGTCGAAGGTTCCCCTTGGGCTTCTTGAGCGTGCTGGAATGGCATTCCTGGCAGCGCTCGACGAGCACCGGGCGGATCTTGCTCTCGAAGAACGCCATGTCCGCCGGGTCGTCGGCCGCCCCGGCCATGCCGCCTAGAGTCATCACGTGCCAGAGCGCAAGCGGGAGCGAACGGCTTAGGACGACCGAGCGTATCGGAGTCGATCGGCCCTCGAAGCGAGAACGACTCGAGCATCGCATAGGTGGGAAACCTCCATCCCATCGCCGCGCCACTCCTCACGGCGGATGGGAATCCTCCCCTCAGCTTGCGCGATTCCCGGCGATTCAACAAGAGTATAACATCCCGAGTCACGGATCCCCACCGGGCCAAACTGTCGTGGGTCGGAACGATCAACGTCTTCCAGAACCTCCGGGATCTTGATACGATCCCCGAGAGGGCTTGAATCGGAGCCCTGATCGAACGAGGCGCCGGCAGACCCTTCGCCCTGGGGACACGGCCATGCGACATCAGGACGAGCAAGATGAATTTCTCGAGGAATTGGAGGACCGGACCCTTCGGCCTCGGGAGATGGCCATGCGCCCGTCCGGTCTCCGGCATCGATCCGGCCAGGCTCTAGCGCTTCCAGGCTTGGCGATCGTTCTGGCGGCCTGGGTCGTGGTCTCGCTCGTCGATCGTGTGCAACGGCAGCTCCGTCGTCGCCACTTGCCCCATCCGAGACGGCTGCTTATCTCCCTTCTCCATCGGGCGATCGCCGTCCTCGACTTCGACTGGGATGAGAATCTGTCCGGAGAGCCGATAGGAGCTCGTCCGAACCGCAGGCGTGAACCCGCGAGAGCGCAGGCCCCGTCACCGCCGGAAACCCTGGCTGGCCGTGACCCCCTTTGGGACCGCTGGCCCGATGGGTGAGCCAGCGACAGGACAGGGTGCCCAGTCCGTAGGGATCTCCCATCCCAGGAATCCCGGATGCCTCGGATTGTTTCCTGAGATCAACATGGCCCCGCTTGTCCTGCGGGAAAGCACGGGATCGTGTCCCCCGTGGACTAAGCTGGCGTAGAACCAGTAGAGATCCTTTCATCCTGAGCAACGTCCCCGTCCCGAGCCCCTCTCAGCGGCCCTTCGCCGACCGGAGTGGAGCAGAGCCCGCGGCGATCTGACCGCCCCTGGCGGCCGGCCCGCCCCGAATGCGCGCTGGGACGGTGGCCGCGGTCCGGTCGGACCCCGCCAGGCGACGTTCTCTCGAGCACGAGCACCATGGGTCACATCCATACCGCCGAGCCGCCGTCGAAGCCATTCAACATTGTGGCCGTGATCGAGGAGATCATTCACGACCACCAGCGGCTCGACGCCTTCCTCCACCAGGCGAGGAACTCCCTCCGCGAGACCGGGCTGCTGCCCCAGGACCGCATCTGGGACTACCTCCACTGGCGGCGGAACCTCGATCCCGCGCGGTTCGACTCTTACCATCCGGAATTCGCCCCGCTGTTCCGGTCGGAGCTGCGCGATCTTCGTCACATGCAGCACCACCTCCCGACGACCGGGGTGAACGTCGAACCGATGCCCGGGGTGCTCGTCGGACCGACGCCCGGGGTGCTCGTCAAACCCCCCATCGACCCGGATACCTCGATCCCGGCGACCTGGACCTCGGTGGTCGAGCCACCGCAGGACCCGCCGCCGATCCACGGGGTCACGGTGCCGGAGCCGGGTACGATGACTCTCGCGCTGGCGGCGCTGGCGGTCGGGGGGGCGATGGTCGCCACCCGATGGCTGCGGCGGAGACCGCGCTGCGGCATCGCCTCGCGGGGCGAAGACCCGGCCCGGCCTGGCCGGCAATCCCTCCGCGCGATCGCCACGGCGACCGACAGCTCGAAACTGTGAGCCAGCCGGAGATCCCAGCGCCCCAGGCGCTCCTGCGCCTTCACCGGCGCAGCTCCCCGACCTATAACCCCACTGCGACCGTCAGCCAGCGGTCCCAAGCACGATCCCATCCATCGCCAAGGAAGGCCGCACTGGGCGGGATCCGAGAAAAAACCGCGGGGTGACTCCCGCGGAGCATATCCTTGCCGCGCTCGGGGTGGTACGCTGGGTGAGAAGCCTTTCTCGGGCTGTTCTCGATCGTGTTCGGATCGGGGAAGGACGACGGGCAGGTCATCCCGGGAGCCGGGTGGATGAGGCGCTTCGATTGCGCAGTGATCGGCACGGGTCCGGCTGGACAGAAGGCGGCGATCCAGGCGGCCAAGCTGGGGAAGAAGACGGTCGTCATCGAGCGGTCCGGGGTGCTCGGCGGCGCGGCCATCAACACGGGCACGATCCCGTCAAAGGCGCTGCGCGAGGCGGTGGTTCACTTGACCGGGGCGAGCTTCCGCGGACTCTTCGGCGAGAGCTACCGGGTCAAGCGCAACATCACGGTGGCCGACCTGATCTTCGTCAGCGAGCAGGTCATCCGCCACGAACTCGACCTGATTCGTGGGCATTTCGACCGCAACAACATCGAGCTGGTCTGGGGCGAAGCCCACTTCGTCTCGCCCAACCTGCTGGAAGTGGTCCGCCCGGAGGATGCCGAGCGGCTCAGCGCTGATTTCTTCATCATTGCCACGGGGACGCGTCCGGCCCGGCCCGAGTCCGTGCCGTTCAACGAGCATTCGGTGTTCTGCTCCGACTCGCTGCTGCGGCTGGAGCGGCTGCCCAAGTCCATGATCGTCGTGGGGGGCGGGGTCATCGGCACCGAGTACGCCTGCATGATGGCCACCCTGGGGGTGAAGGTGATCCTCGTCGAGGGCCGGCGCGAGCTGCTGGGCTTCCTCGATCATGAGATCACCGAGGCGTTCCAGTACCACATGCGGCGGCTGGGCACGACCCTGCGGCTCGGCGAAAAAGTCGCCAAGATCGAGCAGATCCCCTGCAACGGGACGGACGGCCCCCTGGTCCAGGCGACGCTCGAATCGGGGAAGACCCTCCGGGCCCAGACCTTGCTCTATGCCATCGGCCGGCAGGGGACGACCGAGGCCCTCCAGCTCGAGAACGTCGGCCTGGCCCCCGATGACCGTGGGCGGCTGAAGGTCAACGCCCATTACCAGACCGTGGTCCCGCACATCTACGCCGTCGGCGATGTGATCGGCTTCCCCGCCCTGGCCAGCACCGCCATGGAGCAGGGCCGGCTGGCCGTCTGCCATGCCTTCGGAGAGCCGACCTGCTCGATCCCCGAGCTGTTCCCCTATGGCATCTACGCCATCCCCGAGATCTCCATGGTCGGCAAGACCGAAGACCAGCTCACCGAGGCCGGCATTCCCTACGAGGCCGGCATCGCGCAATATAAAGAGCTGGCCCGCGGCCAGCTCCTCGGCGACGAGACCGGCATGCTCAAGCTGCTGATTCACCAGGAGACGCACCAGATCCTCGGCGTGCACGCGATCGGCTCCAACGCCACCGAGCTGATCCACATCGGCCAGGCCGTCATGGCGTTCAACGGCACGGTCGATTACTTCATCAACAACGTGTTCAACTTCCCCACGCTCGCCGAGGCCTACAAGGTCGCCGCCCTGAATGGGCTGAACAAGCTGCGACACATTTGAGCACCGAGGGCGCACGCCGCCGGTTTGAAGGGAGAGCTTTCATGCCCGACCAGCCGTTACGGGTCCTCATCATCGGCGCCCACCCGGACGACGCCGACGTCAAGGCGGGCGGGACGGCGGCCAAGTGGTGTTCCCTGGGCCACGTCGTCCGGCTGGTGAGCCTGACCAACGGTCGGGCCGGGCACCAGACGATGCATGGTCCGCGACTGGCCCAGCGGCGACGGACCGAGGCCCAGGCCGCCGCCGCCACCATCGGCGCGACCTACGAAATCCTCGACCATCCCGACGGCGAGCTCGACGACCGCCTGGAGTACCGCGAGGAGGTCATCCGCCTGATTCGATCCTTCCGGCCCGACCTGATCCTCACGCACCGCTCGACCGACTATCACCCGGACCACCGGTTCGCCGGTTTGCTCGTCCAGGATGCCTCGTATCTCCTGACCGTGCCGGCGATCTGTCCCGACGTGCCGCACCTGCCGGCCTGTCCGGTGATCCTCTCGTTCTCGGATGCCTTCACCAAGCCGTGCCCGTTCGAGCCGCACGTCGTCGTCGACATCGACGGCGAGTTCGACCGGCTCGTCGCCATGTTGTACTGCCACGGGTCCCAGTTCTTCGAGTGGCTGCCCTACAATGCGGGTTATCTCGACCAGGTGCCGGCCGGCGCCGACGCTCGCCGCGCCTGGCTGGTCGATCGGCTGCGCCAGCGCATCGAGCCGATGGCCGACCGCTACCGCGACCTGATCGTGCAGACCTACGGCCCGGAGCACGGCGGCCGCGTCCGCCTCATCGAGGCCTTCGAGGTCTCGGAGTACGGTTCTCCCCTTGACCTCCCCACCCGGACCCGTCTCTTCCCGTTCCTTCCCAACAGCTCCCAGGCCCCCGCGCCCTTTACCCGGAAGGACTGGGTTGATCTGCCCTCCGGCAGGGAGTAGACCGGAGGCGGTGGTCCAGAACTGTCCCGCAACCGGAGGAGCCATGTACGACCTCGACTCATCCACGCCCCATTGGTTGAGCCCGCCCAGGCCGATGGCAAAAACGCTGGGCACGGTCTTTTCCGCCCTGGCTGCCTGCTGCCTGCTGCCTGCTGCCGACTGCCGGGCCGAGGGTGAGGCAATCCGCCCGCGCGAGCTGATCCGGCTGTTCAACGGCCGCGACCTCACCGGCCTGTCCACCTGGCTCAAGGACACGAAGCGCGACGATCCCCGCCGGGTCTTCCGGGTCAGCGACGGCCTCCTGCACATCTCCGGCGACGGCAACGGATACCTCGCCACCGCCAAGGAGTACCGCGATTATCACCTGGTGGTCGAATTCAAGTGGGGCAAGCGGACCGAGGGCGCCAGGTTCGTGCGCAATTCCGGCATCCTGCTGCACGCGACCGGCCCCGACGGGGGCGCAGGGGGAACCTGGATGTCGTCGATCGAGTGCCAGCTCGCCCAGGGATGCGTCGGCGACCTGATCGTCATCCGGGGGAAGCAGGCGAACGGCCAGACGATCCCCGTCCGGCTGACGAGTCGCACCGTCCTGGGACCCGACCAGCGGCCGCGGTGGAACGAGGGAGGCCAGCCCACCGAGTTCACGGGGAATCGCCAGCTCTGGTGGGCGCGGCACGACCCTGACTTCCAGGAGCTGATCGACACGCGGGGCAAGGACGATGTCGAGAGTCCCACCGGCCAGTGGACCCGGGTCGACTGCCTCTGCGCGGGGGACCAGATCCGCATCCGCGTCAATGGCACGCCCGTCAACGCGGCCTACAATGTCTTTCCTCAGGCTGGTAAGATCCTGTTGCAATCCGAGGGATTCGAGCTGTTCGTCCGCACCTTCGACCTGCACCCGTTGAACCCCTGAGCGAAAAGGACCTGCCATGACCGCGTCCTCCGCCTCGCGCCGGGAATTCCTCAAGACGACCGCCGTTGCCGGAACGCTGGCTGCGATCCCGAATGCCCACGCGGCCGGCAGCGACGTGCTGCGGGTCGGGCTGATCGGCTGCGGCGGCCGCGGCACCGGCGCGGCCAGCCAGGCGCTGGCCGCCGATTCGAACGTCCAGCTCGTCGCCATGGCCGACGCCTTCGAGGACCGGCTGGAGCAGAGCCTGGAAACCTTGCGGAACGATCGGAAGGTCGCGGCCAAGGTGACAGTCCCTGCCGAGCACCGCTTTGTCGGGTTCCAGGCTTACCAGCAGCTCCTCGACAGCGGGGTCGACGTGGTCCTGCTCTGCACGCCGCCCCACTTCCGCCCGATCCACCTCCGCGCGGCGGTCGAGGCCGGCAAGCACGTCTTCGCCGAGAAGCCGGTCGCCGTCGATAGTCCGGGCGTGCACTCGGTGCTCAAGAGCTGCGAGCTGGCCAGGTCCAAGGGACTCTCGATCGTCTCGGGGCTGTGTCTCCGCTACGACAACGGTTTCAAGGAGACGGTCCGCCGCATCCACGACGGCGCGATCGGCACGGTCTTGACCGTCTTCGCCAACGACTACCGCAGCGGTCGATGGACCAAGCCGCACCAGCCCGGCTGGTCGGAGATGACTTACCAGATGCGGAACTGGTACAACTTCACCTGGCTCTCGGGCGACTTCAACGTCGAGCAGCACGTCCACTACCTGGACGTCTCCGCCTGGGTCATGAAGAATCAGTATCCGGTCAAGGCCGTGGGCATGGGCGGCCGCCAGGTGTTGACCGGCCCGGAGTACGGCCAGATCTACGACCACTTCTCCGTGGTCTACGAGTATGCCGACGGCGCGAAGCTCGTGAGCAACTGCCGGCAGCAGCCCGGCTGCAAGAACGACATGAGCTGCCAGGTCCTGGGGACCAAGGGCCGCGCGCAGTTCGCCGAGCGCCGCCGGGGCCTGCGGATCGAGGCCCCCGGCAATTCCTGGACCTTCTCCGGCCCGCAGAACCGCATGATGCAGACCGAGCACGACGAGCTGTTCGCCAGCATCCGCAACGGCAAGCCGATCAACAACGGCGAATACATGGCCTGGAGCACGCTGCTGGCGCTCCTGGGACGCATGGCCGCCTACACCGGCCAGGAGGTCACCTGGGAGATGGCGATGAAGTCCCAGGAGACCCTCAGCCCGTCCCGGTACGACTGGGACGCCCGGCCGCCCGCCGCCCAGATCGCGGTCCCCGGCCAGACGCGATTCGTCTGAGTCGCTGCCCTCCGGTATTCAGTGTTCGGTGTTCCGTGAAGACCGATCCTCCCGCCATCCGATCCTCAACCCGAAGGAACGTCGCCACGCGGGATCAAGGACCGGGAATCTGAGATTTGGAAGCTGGAATTTGGAATCCAGAATTCTGCATTTTTATCTGTGAGGGTTGGTGTGATCGGAGGAACTGCAATGTGCCCGGAGAAGCCGGCGGCCCTGGGAACCATGAATCGACGTGCCTGGCTGGGTCTGGGCGCGCTCGGGCTGGCGGGAATCGCCCGCGGCGCAACCGGGCCACAGCCGCCGGCGTCTGGTCCCAGGACCAAGGACCAAGGACCAGGGACCAAGGACCAACCGACCCGGTTCCAGATCGCCTGCATGACGCTGCCGTATTCCCGGTTCCCGCTCGATCGGGCCTTATCCGGGATCAAGGCGGCCGGCTATCGATACGTCGCCTGGGGGACGACACACCGCGAGGGCGCACATCAGGTGCCGGTGCTCGCTGAGGACGCGCCGCCCCAATCCGCCAGGGAGCTGGGCCGGAAGTGTCGCGACCTGGGCCTGGAGCCGCTGATGATGTTCTCGGGGATTTATCCCGAGGCGGACAACGCGGTGAAGGTCCTGAGTTCGCGCATCCGCCAGGCGTCGGCCGGGGGAGTCCCCCAGGTGCTCACGTTCGGCCACACCCGAGGGGGCAACCGCCGGCTCTGGGTCGAGCGGTTCAAGCAGCTCGGCCCGATGGCCCGCGACCACGGCGTGATGATCGTGGTCAAGCAGCACGGCGGCGAGACCGGCACCGGGGCCGCCTGCGCCGACATCGTGCGCGAGGTCGGCGCCGAGCGGGTGAAAGTCAACTATGATGCGGGCAACGTGATGGATTACCTCGATGTCGACCCGATCCCCGACCTGCGGTCTTGCGCCGACGAGGTCCGGAGCTTCTGCATCAAGGACCACCGCAACGTCCCCAAGGACGAGGACTGCGGGCCCGGCTTCGGGGAGATCGACCATTACAAGCTGCTCCAGCTCGTGGCGTTCACCGGCCGGGACATGCCCCTGTGCTGTGAGAACATCTTCGCCCCGCTCCTGCCGCGGCCGGCGGATCC
>JAJPJC010000255.1 GCA_021324445.1 Isosphaeraceae bacterium | reverse complement strand
GGAGCTCGGGCTCCAACACGGCCCATTGGGTATCGGTGATGTCCGTCGGGTAGGGTTGGCGTTTCATATTCCATTATACGCGGATCACCCCTTTTGGAACAGACTCTTACAGCGGCGATGAAGGCCCTGGGGATGACATGATCTCGAGACCCGGTCATCATAGGAGTCACCGCCTGGCATCGCGCCGCCGATCGGGGCCTATGGTCAGGATCCAAGGGAAGGAGAGCTTCCATGATCGAGTTGACCGAACATCAGCAGAAGGCCGTCGACACGCAGGAACAGCCGCCCGTCGTGGTCGATCCTCGCACCGGACAGGAGTACCTCCTGATCCGCCGGGAGGTCTACGAACTCGTGCGCGGCACTCTGAAGCCCTACGGCCGTGGTTGGGATGATGCGGCCGATGACGACCTCATCCGGAAGGACGTATGAACCGAGGTGAAGTCGTCGAAGTGGACTGGCCGTTCAGTGACCTGACGGGGAGCAAGCAGCGCCCGGCGGTCGTCGTCCAGGCAGACTACCTCAACGGGCTCATCGACGACACGATCCTTCTGAAGATCACCGGCAGCCGATTCGGTATCCCCGGAACGGAAGTCGCGATTGACCCGGCTGCGGAGACGGCGTCAGGGTTGAGCAAGCTCTGCTACGTCTCCTGCAAGGACATACTCACGCGGGACCAGGCGCTCATCCTGCGGACAATCGGCGTTTTGTCCGACACGATCATGATGCAGATCGACGACTACCTGAAGGCGGTGTTGGAGCTGCCGTAAGCCAACGGACCGCACGCGAGAGCGGGTTCTTCTGTCCTTCCACCTGGGATTGCGGATTTCTTGAGTCCTGAAAATCGTTGGGAACTGTTCGCGCCACCCCCTTTTCCACCAGAGTGAGACCTGCCCGAGCAAATCTCATGGGAAATGGTCAATCAGTCATTTTTTATGCAACTGGCGTCGCGGTTCCTCGGATCATCTGAGTGAACGCGATCGTGTGCAATCGTCCGGGCGTCTCTGCCTGCGAGGAATGATCATGGGTTGCGCAGCGGCGGCAGAACCAGCCGAAGGAGTCGAGCTTGAAAACTCGCCAAACGAACCCACCCGCCAAGATGGCAGGAAAAAGTCGTGCTCACCAATCGCGAAACAAAGCCACCTGCCGGATTGTCAGTCCGGCCGCGGAGAGGGAAACGTGCCGAACGAACCCAAGCGCCAAATTGGCAGACTTCATCGGCCGAGAAAACGTGCCGAACGAACCGACCTGTCGAATTGGCGGCACGTCCGCAAGCAAGACTCGCCGAGCGAACCCAGCTTGGGAGATCATCGTTCACTGAGCTCGGTCGGTGGCAGACAGGAAAGGGTTTGGATGAGGGTTCATCGATCGCTCCGTGATTCCGCTGCGCGGGGTCGTCACGGGTGGCTCGTGATGGCGCTGGCCGGTCTGCTGATCGGCTGGGGCACCGTCCGCTCGGCCCGGGGCGCGCTGCCCAAGGTGCCCGAGGGTTTCCAGATCCGCCTGGTGGCGGCCGTGCCCGCCGTGCAGTACCCCTGCCAGGTGGCGACGGCGCCCGACGGCTCGTTGTTCGTCGCCGAGGACCCGATGGACCAGGTCGGGCCGGCGGACCGGCCGATCGACCGCATCCTCCTGTTCCGCGACGGGAAGGAGCCGGTCGTCTTCGCGGACAAGCTCTGCGCCATCTTCGGCATGGTCTGGCACGACGGCGCGCTCTACGTGATGAACATGCCCCGCTTGACCGTGCTCCGCGATCGCGACGGCGACGGCAGGGCCGACCAGCGCACGGAGTTATTCCAGGATCTGGGCGTCCCCGCCGGGTCGCCCAACCACTTCAACGACCATATCGTCTCCGGTCTCAAGATCGGCATCGATGGGTATCTGTATATCTCGGTCGGTGATAAAGGCGTCCCGAAGGCGACCGGCCCCGACGGGCGGACCGTGCAGCTCGTGGGCGGCGGCGTCCTCCGCTGCCGGCTCGACGGCACGCGGATCGAGGTCTATTCCACCGGGACGCGCAACCACCTGGAGCCCAATCTCGACGACCGCGACAACCTCTTCACCTATGACAACACCGACGACGGCCTGGGCTGGTGGACCCGGTTGACTCATCACGTCGACGGCGGCTATTACGGCTATCCCTACGACTACCACAAGCGCACCGACCGCATGCTCCCCGCCATGGCCGAGTACGGCGGCGGCTCGCCCTGCGGGGGGGTCTTCTACGGCGAGGACGCCTGGCCCGAGACCTATCGCGGCCGGCTCTTCTGGGCCGAGTGGGGCAAGCGGGCGGTCCAGGCCTTCCGGCTGGCCCCCGCCGGCGCGACGTTCCGGGTGGCCGACACGATCGACTTCATCCAGGCCGGCGCGGTCGAGGACTTCCGGCCGCTCGACCTGGCCCTCTCCCACGACGGCCGGACACTCTATATCGCCGACTGGTCGTTCGGGAGCTGGAACAACACGACCGAGAAGCTGGGGCGGATCTACGCCGTGACCCACTCCGGGGCCGATGCGGTCAAGGCCGGCCCGCGCGGCCAGGACTCGGATCCGATCGAGGCGCAGATCCGGCAGCTCGGTCACCCTTCCTATCACGAGCGCACCCGGGCTCAGGCGGCGCTGGTCCGCCGCGGCAAGGCCGCGCTGGGAGCCGCGACCGCCGCGCTGGCCAGCCCGGGGACGGACCCGGTGGCGAAGCGGCACCTGGTCTGGGTGCTCGACGCCCTCGCCGGAGGTGCGCCGGAGGCGAGCGTTCCCCTGATCCAGGCTCTGAAGTCGCCGGTCGCCGACGTCCGCGCCCAGGCCGCGCGCGCCCTGGGCGAGCGCACCGTGCCGATGGCGCGGGAACCCCTGCTCACGCTGCTGAAGGACCGCGAGCCCTCGGTGCGCCTCCAGGCGGTCATCGCACTGGGGCGGATCGGCTTGAGCGCCTCGATCCCCGCGCTGCTGCCGGTCCTCGCCGATGACGACGCATTCATTGCTTACTCCGCCCGGGAGGCCCTGCGGCGGATCCACGACTGGCCGCGGGCGGTTCAAGGGCTCAACTCACCCAACCCCAAGATCCGCGCCGGGGTCTTGCTCGCCCTGGAGCGAGTCTATGACGACGCGGCCGTCCTGGCCCTGGTTCGGTGCGTGCTGGGCGGCTTGCGTGCGCTGGACGAACGGATCCGGGCCCTCCAGTTCCTGGCCGAGGTCCACCGCAAGGCACCGCCCTGGGACGGCAAATGGTGGGGCACGCAGCCGGCGCAGGGGAAACCGCCGGCCAAGACGATCGACTGGAGCGGGACGCGGCTCGTGCTGGCGACGATCCGCGGCCTGGTGCAGGTGAAGGGTTTGCAGGTTCCCCTCCGGGTCGCGGCGGTCGAGGCGATCGTCGAGATCAAGGACCGGGAATCCCTGCCCATGCTCCGATCCCGGTTCGCCGCCGAGCCGGACGTCGCGGTTCGCCGCGCCCTGGCGCGGGCCCTGGGCGAGCTGGCCGACAAGGAGGCCCTCGACGTCCTGATCGCCGCGGTCCGCGATGCCCGCTCCCCTGGGCCGGTCCGCGACGCGGCCCTCGAGGCAGTCGAGACGATTGGCACCGACAAGGCCGTCCAAGCCCTATGCGAGGTCCTGAGCGAGTCCCAGGAGCCGGCGATCCGCACGGCCGGCGTGGGCGGGGAAGGCCGAGCGCGCCCCAGGTCCCCAACCAGGATGGCCCCGAATCGCACCCCCCTGCCCGCATCCCGGCTGGAGCGGTTGATCGCCACACTGGGACGACTTCAGGATCCCTCGGCGGTGAAGCCGCTGCTGGGTTCGCTCACGATGTCCTCGCCGGTCGTGCGAGCGGCGGCCGTAGACGCGCTGGCGGCGATCCTCCAGCACCGCCGGGATGACCCGATGCGCGGCCAGGTCGTTCCGGTGGTGCGCGGCCTGCTGTCCGACCCGGCCGTCGCGGTCCAGCATCGCGCGATCGCCGCGGCGGCAGCGTTGAGGGACCGCGAGGCGATCCCCGGTCTGCTCGCCGCGTCCGAGACGGTTGGCTCGCGGTTCGAGGCCAGCCTGGCACTGGCCGCGCTGCCGGATCTCCGCGCCTTGCACGTCTACCTCCGCGGACTCGCCGACAAGAATCCGGAGCTGCGCCGCGCCTCGGCCGATGCCATTGCCGACCTCAGAGACCAGGCGGCGCCGGTGCTCGACCAGCTCGCCCGGCGCGGCGAGCTGCCCCCGGCGATCGTACCGGAGCTGCGGACCATCTATGCGCGGCTGAAGCCGATCGCGTCCTGGCACCTGCTGGGCCCCTTCCCGATCGCCGCCGCGCCGGAAGTCGCTCTCGATCGGCCGATCGACCCGTCGGCCGTCTTCGAAGGGGTGGGTGGCCGCCGCCTGACCTGGCGGACCGCGCAGGCCGTCGATTCCCGGGGGCAGATCGACCTCGGGGCGATCTACTCCCGCGACGAGGACCTGGCGGCCTATGGAGCCGCCGAGCTCACCAGCCCCGCCGACCGCTCGGCCCGCCTGGTCGCCGGCTCGGACGACACGCTGACCGTCTGGCTCAACGGCCGGCAGGTCTACGAGTTCTCCCAGCGTCGCGGGTTCGACCACGAACAGGCGCGGTGCGACGTGACCCTCCGCAAGGGGATCAACCGGGTGTTGATCCGTTGCGGCAATCGCGGCGGGTCCTGGCAGTTCGCCGTCGCCGTCTCGGAGCCGGTCGACTACGCCTTCCTCAAAGCCGCACCCGGCCAGGGCGTCAACCTTGCGACTTACCGCGCCGCCGCGCTCCAGGGGCGCGGCGATGCCAATCGGGGTCGGAGGCTCTTCAGCGACCTCAAGGGCCTGGCCTGCATCAAGTGCCACGCGGTGGGGAAGGAGGGGGGCGCCGTCGGGCCGGAGCTCTCCAGCGTCGCATCGAAGTATCCGCGCGAGGAGCTGATCGCCGCCGTGCTCGACCCCTCGGCCAAGATCTCCTCGGGCTACGAGCCGACCATCCTGGCCCTGACCGACGGGCGCGTGCTCACCGGGATCGTCCGCAACGAGACCCCGGAGGCCGTCGAGATCCAGGACGCCGACGCCCGAACCGTCCGCGTCGCCAAGGACCAGATCGACGCGCGCAAGCAGGGCGAGGTTTCGCTCATGCCCAACGGGCTGGCCCAGGGCCTCAGTCCTCAGGACTTCGCCGACTTGATCTCCTATCTCGAGACGCTCAAGAATGGCGAGACCCAGAAGCGATGAATCGGCAGCGCCGACCCCACTCGTGGAAGGGTTGAATCGATCGACCAGGTCTCATGAGACTCCGGCGCGGGGAGTGTGCCCTGGACGATCCACCCGCGTGAACGTAGGATCGCCCAAGGACCGCACTTTGAGCCCTTCGCGACGGGGAGATCGACCATCGTGGATCCAGCCAGCATTGAGCCTGGACCCGGAGCCGCCGCCGAGCCCGCGTCGAGTCCCGGGGCCGGCGCGCAGGCCGAGAGCCGGTCGGCGGCGGGCGCCGTGCCTCGGTGGGCCTGGGGCGCCTTCGGGCTCCTGTGCGCGATGCATCTGCTCGACACGGCCCAGCGGTGGCTGCTGACGGCCGTCCTGCCCCGGGTCGCTCAGGAGCTGAAGCTCACGGCGACCCAGGCGGAGTGGCTCTCCACCGTGACGCTGCTGGGCTTCGCCGCCGGGGGTCCACCGCTCGGATACCTGGCCGACCGGCTGCGGCGGCCCCGGCTGCTGGCACTGAGCTTCGCGCTCGGGAGCCTGGCGACGGTCGGCTCCGGACTGGCCCGGTCGTATGACCAGCTCCAGGTGTTGCGCGTGCTGGTCGGCATCGGCGGCGCGGGGTTCCTCTGCATCGCGCTGTCGATCCTGATGGATCTGTTCCCGCGCGCGATCCGGGGCCGGGTGCTGGCGGGCTTCTTCCTGGCGGTACCCCCGGGCGCGGCCCTGGGGATGATCCTGGGCCGGGCCCTGGGCGAGACGGCCAGTTGGCAGACCGCCTTCCTCGCGGTCGGCGCGCCGGGTCTGCTCCTGGCCCTGCTGGCCCTGGCGCTGCCCGAGCCGGTGCGCGGCTCGAGCGAGGGGGTCGACGTCCTCCGGCTGCGGGTCCACGAACACGTCGGGCCCAGCCGCGAGGATTACCTCGATCTCATGGTCAATTCGTCTTATACGTACTCGGTCTTTGGCCTGGCATTCGCGTCATTCGCGATCGCGGGGCTGGTCTACTGGCTGCCCACGTTCTTGACCAGCGTCCAGGGACTGCCGGCCGCCCAGGTCGATCGCGCGCTGGCCACGACCTTGCTGGCGGCGGCCGTCCTGGGCATCGCCGCCGGCGGCGGGCTCGCCGATCATTTCGCGGCCACGCGGCCGCGCGCCTTGTTCCTCATGCCCGGACTGGCCATGTTCGGCGCGATCGCCTGCGTCGTGGTGGTGATTTACCGCCACGGCGCGGCCGCGATCTACGGGGGGACCTTCCTGGCCGTGGGCTTGATCGCGCTGAACCTCGGTCCCTGCTATGCGATCCTCTCCCGCGTCGTCATGCCCACCATGCGCGCCGTGGCCTGCGCGGCGGCCGTGTCGGCCGCCCACCTCCTGGGCGACCTCTGGTCGCCGACCCTGATGGGCTGGGTGATCGATACCTTCGGTCAGGCCGACTCCATGGCCACGGGCTTCGGCCGGGCCCTGGCCGCCCTGGGGGCAGTCCCGGTCGTCCTGCACGGCCGCGATCCCGAGAACCTGACCGCCGGCATGCTGGTCGTGGTGCCGGCTCTGGTCATCGCCGGCGCCGTCCTGCTGGCGGGGGCACGCCACCTGCCCCGCGAGATGGCCCTGATGCTTGCCAAGCTTCGGGCGGCCCCGGCTCGCGGCGGCACCCTGCCGCCGGGTGCCGCTCCCACGGCATAACGGGCGGGTCGGCCCTTGTGGTGCGATCCCGCGCGACTTAGATCTGAGGTGGTCGCCGGCACTCGACGCTTCGCGATCGAACCCGATGAGGATGCCCATGAACCGCTGTCGCGATCGGAGACGCCCGGCCGCACGTCGCGCCGCGCGGCTGGGCCTGGAACCGCTCGAACCGCGCACGCTGCTCGCCGTGGTGAGCATCGATGCCGGCCAGGTGGTGCGGCCGGTCGACACCCAACTGCTCGGCGTGAACGTCGACTATCGGGACCCGAACCTCAACACGTCCGAGACCCAGCAGATGGTCCAGGCCGCCGGCCTGACGTTCATTCGATTCCCGGGCGGGTCCGGCTCCGACGTCTTTCAGTTCAACAATCCTGCGTCGTACTCGGGGCCAGGGTCCGCCGGGAGCATGGCCGGCTTCGTCGCCTCGATCCACGGCCAGGCGGTGGTGACGCTCGACTACGGCTCGGGGAGCCCCCAGGAGGCGGCCGCGTTCCTCGCCTACCTCAATGCCCCGCTGGGCAACACCACGCCCATTGGCAACGGCCAGGTCTGGAACGACTCGACCAGCTCCTGGCAGACGGTCGACTGGCAGAACGCCGGCTACTGGGCGAGCTTGCGCGCCGCCGCGCCCCTGGCCCAGGACGACGGCCTCAATTTCCTCCGCCTCGATCATCCCGCCCCCTTCGGCTTCCACGACTTCGAGGTCGGCAACGAGGAGTACGGGAGCTGGGAGACGGACCACCATACCATCCCGCACGACCCGGCCACGTATGTGGCCTTCGCCGCGCAGTTCGCCGGCTATGCCGCGCAGATCGACCCGTCGATCTCGATCGGCCTGGATACGGGCAGCCCAGGGAGCGATTACAACAACTGGATCGCCAACGTCCTCCAGCAGTCGGCCGCCCAGGGATTCCTCCCCGGCTTCCTCAGCGACCACAACTACGTGCAGACGGCCGGGAACGAGAGCGACTCGAACCTGCTGTTCGACACGGTCTCCGACGACTCCAGCATCTACGGCTGGGTCGAGCGCGCCTCCGAGTACCAGGCGCTGCTGACGCAGTACTTCGGCTCCGCCGGCCAGAATGTCGAGCTGCTGGCGACCGAGTTCAACTCGGTCAACACCAACCCCGGCAAGCAGACCACCAGCCTGGTCAACGGCCTGTTCATCGCCGACTCGCTCGGTGCGATAATGGAGACGTCGTATGACGGCGCCGCTGTCTGGGACCTGCGCAACGGCGT
>JAJPJC010000062.1 GCA_021324445.1 Isosphaeraceae bacterium | reverse complement strand
GACAGCCCAGGGGCCGGGTCGGTGGCGGTTCAAGAGACTGGTTGGATCGGCATCCGTCGCTGGCCATGCGGCGTTGTCGCACCAAGCCGCAGTGGAACCGATCGATCGCGGTCCATCAAGCGGGTGGGATGGTAGCGAACCGGCGTGGGCTCGTCAAGGTCATTTTGAAATTTTCTTGGGATCGCTCGCGCAGGCCGAGCCGGGATGCTTGCGGGCGCTGGCTATCTGGATCGCGCAGAGGCCCGACGCCGCGCGGCCGCTCTGGGCGGATCCCCCTGGACCGCGGGGAACCTCGCTGTTGGGGAACCGATCGGCATGCCTTCAGGAAGTGCCATTCGCACCGGTTCCGAGTTTTCTGCCAGGCCCCATCGTGGTCAAGCCATCCCCGATCGCGCCCCCGCGCATCCCATGACCGAGTTGCCAGGACCTGTGGCGGTCGCTTAGTTTAGAGTCTGTTCCAAGGGGCGTACCCGGTGGCCTCACGTGGAGTCAGCTTGGTGTGGGGTCCTGAGATCAACCGATCGGGATTGGACTTCAGGCAATCCAGCGTTGGCCCTGCCGCGCGGGTCTCGCGGGACCACGGTTCGCTGACCGCGCCGTTCCCCGCTTTTCCGGCATGCTGTGGTCCCCCATACCTTTCGGCCGTGGGTGAGCCGGATGACCCAGGTTCAACGCCCACGACCCTGCTTCTTGAAGAAGGGATACTGGATCAGTTAACACGACGCACGCAGACTCTTAGAGTCCTGGCTGCGGGGGGCTTGATCCCGGATCGCCGCCTCGCCGGGTTCGAGACGATCGATCGACGCCGGGTGAGTTCGATGAGATGATCCGCTACTTCCTGGTTCTGGCCGTCACGGGTGGGTCGTTTCTGCTCGCCGACGTGGTGCTGGGGTTCCTTGCCGCGGGCGAGGCACCCGGGCCGCACGCGGTCGCCCGCGCCGTACACCTGCTGTTCTCGCTGGCGACGGTGGTGGTCCTCCTAGGGGTTCACTCGATCGTGTACACCTACTTCCTGGCGACCGGGAAGTGGGCCAAGGAGGTGGTGCGGGTCTATCAGCTCCCCGACGAGTTCAATGACCGGGCGAAACAGAACAAGCGGCGGGCGTTCCGATTCATCATGGGGAGCATGACGGCGATCGCCGTGGCGGCCTGGCTGGGCGCCGCCGCCGACACGCGCGGCCTGGCCTATTCGGTCTGGCATCTGGGGGCGGCCGGCCTGGCCCTGGCCGTCAATCTCGGCTCCTTCGTGGTCGAGTATGGCGTGATCGAAGCCCATGTCCGGCTCCTGATGGAGCTGAAGGACCGGGCCGACCGGATGCGGTCTTCTTCCAACAGTGGTCAGTGGTCAGTGGTCAGTGGTCAGTGATGCGAGAGGAACCGACCAAGGCCGGACCTGCCGTCTCCTGTCTTCGCTGACCACTGACCACTGACCACTAGGACGGAGCCCATGACGCGGCTTGGGATTGTGGTCCTGATCGTTCTGATCGACCTGCTCGGGTTCTCGCTGGTGATGCCGCTCCTGGCGCCGTTCGCCGAGTCGTACGGGTTCCGGGAATGGCAGATCGGCCTGTTGTTCTCGGCGTATCCGACGTGCCAGCTCGTGGCCGGGCCGATCCTGGGCCGTCTGAGCGACCACTACGGCCGCCGTCCCGTGCTGATCTTCAGCCAGGCGGGGACCGCGCTGTCGTTTCTGATCCTGGGCCTGTCGCGCGATTTCTCGGTGATGCTGCTGGCCCGGATGGTCGATGGGGCCTCGGGGGGAAACATCCTGGTGGCGCAGGCTTACGTGGCCGACGTGACGCCCCCGGAGCATCGGGCGCGCGGCATGGGCTATATCGGCATGGCGTTCGGGCTGGGGTTCGTGCTCGGCCCCTTGATCGGCGGCCTGCTCCTCAGCCTGCCGCTGGCGATGGAGTGGCGGCTCCGCTTGCCGTTCTTGCTGGCGGCGGGCTTCTCGACGATCGCGTGGGTCCTCGTCCTGACCCGGCTGCCCGAGTCGCTGCCCCAGGGGAACCCCGCGCGGGAGGCCGCGCGGGTCGTGAGCTGGCGCGGGATCCTGGACACGGTCCGTCTCCCCGGGGTCGGCCCGCTCGTGCTGGTCGGCTTCCTCGCCGTCCTGGCCTTCGCTTCGTTCGAAGGCACCTTCGCACTCTACCTGCAACGGCGGCTCGGCTGGGAGGCGCGCTCGGCGGCGTTCGCCTTCGCCGGGTTGGGCCTCCTGAGCGCCCTGGTCCAAGGGGGCCTGATCCGGCGTCTGGTCCCGCACTTCGGCGAGGCGCGGCTGATCCTGGCCGGGCTGGTCCTGGTCGCCGGCGGATTCGCCGGGTTGGCCAGGGTCGCCGGCGCCCCCGCGCTGGCCGGCTCCTGGTCCTCCTGGGCCTCGGCCAGGGGCTGCTGAGTCCGTCCCTCTCCGGGCTGCTCTCGCGGATCACGCCCCCGAGCGAACAAGGTGCTGTCTTCGGCACCCTCTCCTCGGTGCAAACCCTCGCCCGGATGATCAGCTACTCCGCCGCCAACCTCCTGCTCGGACGCGTCTCGACCGCCGCGCCCTACTGCGCGGCTGTCGGATTCGACCTCCTGGCGCTGACCGTGGCTGGACACATCGCGGTGCGGATCGGTCGCGACAGGCTTTGAGTTGGTTAAACCGGGTGGGTCGTGCCGCGTGGAATCCGCGGCGAGGCCCACCGCGGCGGATCAAGGACTCGAGGACTTCGGCGCGGGAAGATCCCGGTCGAGATACCCGCCGACCGACTTCGGGTCGGTGTAACCGTAACGAGTCAGGATCGCCTCGACTTCCGCGCGGTGGGCATTGAGGATCGCGACGGCTTCGACGAGGGCCTGGGGGCGTCGCGCGAGCACTTGCTCGACGTACCAGTGCCGCGGGCCATCCGGCTTCTTCTCGCTCGTCATGAGGTCCCAGAGCTGCTGGGCACGTTGGTCCTTCTCGCGCGGTTGCCTGGCCGCGAGGGAACGCGCGGCCGCGAGGAGTCCCTCGGGGTCGGAACGTGACCAGGAGAGGATCGCATCATTCAAGGTGAGCCGCCCGGCCTTCTCCAGTCCGTCGCCCCAGAGACGGCCGAGCCACGGGGCATGCTCCCGCACCCAGACCGGCGCCGCGGGGGGATCGGGAGGACTGCGGTCGGGGGCATCCAACATCATCCGCAAGGCCCAGGCGCGCGACACCGCCACGGGGTCGACCACCGTCATGACCCGAGCCCCATCGAGCTGACGCGGCTCGCTCGCGTACCAGGGACGCATGGCGAAGAACAGCCGCGTCATGGCGGTCGCCTTGGAGTCCTGCGTCAAGAGCCAGATGTACGGGAACGTGTCGGGATCGATCCCCCCGAGCACGATGTCGCCACGCAAGATCCCCAGGTTCTGGAGGTCCTGGAACACACCGACCGAGGTCTTGGTCAACTCGTTGAGGAAGTCGACCTGAGCCCGGGGCGGGAGTCGCCGGTTCAGGTCGTCGATCACCCGGTCGTTGAATGCATCATACCAGTAGCTCAGCTCGAAGCCGCGCTCCCAGGCGCCTCGCGGTCCGCCGATCAGCTCGTTGTAGTAGGAGAGTTCATAAGGATGGATCCGGATCAGGGCCACGGCGGCGGAGCCCAGCACCAGGGCGGCCAGGGCTGGTCGCGCCAGCCGGGAGGAACGCCGGCCGGCGCGCTCCAGCAGGTCCGCGACCGCAACCGTCCCCCAGCCCGCGAACGCCGCCAGGAAGAAGAACGTCGGCAGGAACAGCCGCACGCCGTCATGGGCCGGGGTCGGGAACATCCGGATCACCGGGAAGGTCAGGAAGTGGATCAGGAAATAGAGTGGGAGCCGGTCGCGGCGGATCCGGGCCAGACCCCAGATCAGTCCGATCACCCCGGCTCCGAGGATGGCCGCCGGCACGGTGATCCCCATCAAGACCCAGCCGTTATGCCACGGGAGACTGAACTCATAGACCTGGCCGAAATAGAGGATCTGGATGTCGGGGAGCGTGCCTTTGCGGTCGAGGCTTAACGTGTAATAGTGGGCCAGGCGGGGGAGCGTCTCCCGCCACCACGCGGGGTTGCCCAGCCAGCCGACGACCGGCGCAAACGCCAGGATCGCCGTGAAGGTCTCCAGCGCCGGCCGTTCGACTCCCCAGACCCTGCTCTTCGGGAAGAGCCGGCCCAGGAGCCGGCGAGCGCACCAGATCACCAGGGGGACGGCCAGGATCGCCCCCGGCCAGTCGCACGGCGGTCGGTGGATGAACAGGTCGGCCACCTTGGGCGGCGGCAGTTGCCGCTGCAACATCTGGATCTGCTGGAAGGCCAGGCCCAGCGGAGCCAGCATCGCGCCGATGGTCAGCAGACCATCGATCCAGGCGAATCGCGCCCCCGGACGCATCGCGGACGGCAGCAGGGAACCGCCACCCAACCACAGCAGCAGGGGGAGCAGGACCATCACGGCGCCCATCTTCTCGACGAACGCCAGGCCGAGCAGGATGCCGACGGCGACCCGCCAGGGCCGGGCCCTGCGCTCATGCAGCCCCTTCCAGAATGCCAGGGCCGTGGCCGCCCAGAGCAACAGGCCCGGGGTATCCGTGTCGATCAGATGCGCCTGGCCGTAGAGCCGCGGCATGAGCAAGAGCGAGCCGGCCAGGACCGCGCCCACCCAGAACCCGTACCGCCGGGCGAGGAACTGGAATCCGATCGCGATCGTCAGGGCGAACTCGATCACCGTCGCCATCCGCCGCGCCGGGATGTCCTTCATCCAGCCGCCGAAGAGGGCGTGGGCCGCCAGGTTCAACTGGCCGGCCAGGGGCGGATGGAAATTGATGCCGAACCGCCCGTACGGCCAGTAGTAGAGGAGGGTCGTGGGGTCCAGCAATTCCTGGACCTCGCGCCAGGAACGGGCGCGGCCGAGCTGCTCCCACCATTGTCCCGACATCACCTGGCTGTATCGGTACGCCGGCTCGTCCCAGGTCAGGCCGAAATCCCCGGTCGTCGGCACCAGCGCCGTCAGGGCGGCGGCCAGGACCGCCCCGGAAGCCAGCCACCACCGCCGCGACGAGCCGGCGCGGGCCATCTCTCCGGTTTCCCAACGGTCCAGGCGGCCTTGCTGATCCCCGTCGGCGCTCGCGCTCCGAAGGCCCGAATCCCGAGGTCGAGCCTCCCAAGACGTTCCACTCACACGTGCGCCCGCGCGCGGTTCGGACTCGCCGACCGGTTGGGCCTCGGCTTGGTGCATGCTCGCGGTTCCCGATCGCGCCACGGTTCGCCCCATCCCCGCCCCATTATGATTGCGCGTCAGCCCACCGGACAAGACGTCCACGAGCTGGATCTCAACACTGACCGCAACCACCGAGAGCACCCGCACGAACGGAGGCCAGGCTTGAGCCTGACGGAATTCGGATTGTCAGGCTCAAGCCCGACCTGCGACTGGCCGACGGCCCGGCCCGAGTGAAGGACGCACCCACGACGGGGTTTACAAACCTGCGCCCGATTACTTACCCTACCTTGCGGGAAACCCCGTGTTTTCCCAGTTGTGACATCCGCTCGAGTCGGAGGCCCGTTGGTTGAGGGCTGTACCGGCGAGTTCTTTCATGGAGATGCATTGATGATGCGACACCTGACGACTTTGGTCCTGAGTGGAGTCTTGGGATCGCTCGTGATCGTGGGGAATGCCGAGGCTTGCCACAGGAAGCGGTGTGGATGTGCGGCACCCGCGGCGTGTGCTCCGGCACCCGTGGTCGCCGTCCAGCCGGTCGCCGCGGTCCAGCCGGTGAGCTGTGGGCATCCGGCACTGTGCGCCCGGCCTGCGTGTGTGCCCCGTGTCAAGCGGTGCGGTGGCGGTTGTGGCGGTGGCGGCCTCTTCGCTCGGCTCTGCCACAAGAAACCAACGATCACTGTGGCCTGCGCGGCACCTGTGTCGTACGGCTACGCGGTCGACCGCGGTGCAGCGATAGCTCCCTCTGGTCAGTCCATGGTCTCGCCTCAGGCCTCCGGCCAGCGGTAGTCGACCGAGCGGGTTCCTCGAGGTCCTCCACGAACCCTTTGGTTGATCCCAAGGGTTCGTGGCGGGCCAAGTCTCCAGTACGGGTCCGGCTGGACGCGGCGAACCGCGATGACGTCCGGCCGTTCCTGGCCTGGCCTCAATCCCGATGTCGTCGCTCGACTCCCTCCAGCTCGCTGTGGGGGAAGATCCAGACCAGAGGGACGCCCAGCTTGCTCACGGTATAGGCGGGCCGGCCTTCCGCCACGAGCTTGCGGTCGGCGGCGGAAAAGGCACCGGGGCGGTTCTGAAGGACGTACCACCGCACCGGACCGCGATCGACTCGGGCGATGCGTTCCGGCAATTCACCCGTGCGGCGCAGATAGAGCCACGAGTGGGGGTACGACGCAAATTCGAAGGTCTGTCCCGGCGGTGTGTGCTCGGCCAGCCACTGCCGCGCCTCGGGGCTCAGCGCGTCCCAGTAGTAGGTCGGCTCCATGCCCAGGGCCGCGGCCCCGGGAAGGCCGCCGACAACCGGGCTGAAGTACGACAGCGGGACCGGCATCATCACGGCCACGCTGAGGGACCCTTCCACCAGCGCCGCCACGATGGCCACCCTGCCCCAGCGGCCGAAGCGCTCCAGCAGGGCCCGCGCTCCCAGTCCACCGAGGAGCGCGAGCACGCCGAAGGCCGGCAGGAACTGCCGGACCCCGTCATGCCCGGGTGTATGGGGCAGCGCGCGGAGGATCATCAGGAAGGCCCAGTGCCCCGTGATCAGCAGCCCGATCGGCTCGAGGCGCCATCGTCTCAGGGCCGACCCGATGCCCAGGACCCCCATGATCAAGAAGCCCAGCGGCGTGACCATGACGGTCCAGACCAGGGTGTTATACCACGGCAGCGATTGGTTGGGCGTCAGGTAGACCTTCCCCAGGAACAGCACCGGGATCACGATCGTCCGCCCCCGGGTCAGGTTCGACTGGAAGAACCGAACGAGGCCGTCGATCGGGTCGTTCCACCACGGTGGCATGAGGGCCAGGACGGTAACGGACCCGATCACCAGTCCCAGCAGCAGCGTCCG
>JAJPJC010000452.1 GCA_021324445.1 Isosphaeraceae bacterium | reverse complement strand
GGTGAACTCTTCCTCGCTCATCGGGCGCCCGTGGTGGAGTGGCACGAGCAGGAGCCCCATGGGGGTGACCTGGAGGGCAAAGCCCTGGGCACGGGCCCGGGCGTCGAGCTGCTCCAGGCGCGCCGCGCGCTCGCTC
The DNA here is from genome assembly GCA_021324445.1 of Isosphaeraceae bacterium. Classification (GTDB taxonomy): domain Bacteria; phylum Planctomycetota; class Planctomycetia; order Isosphaerales; family Isosphaeraceae; genus JAJPJC01. The sequence continues at coordinate 9,165 of JAJPJC010000452.1, read as the reverse complement.
TCGAAGGCCTTCAGCAGGGCATCGCGTCGACCGGTGTACTCGTCACTCTCGAAGACGCGCGGGAGCTGCTGCTGGGCGACTGTCAGGAGGTGATCGAGGTCGCGGGCGAGCTGGCGTCCCTGACCGGCGGCCAGGCGGAGCGCGCGCGGCCGCTCGGGGTCGGCGAAGTTGTAGACGTAGCACCAGTCCTCCGGCACCGGCCGTTCGCGGGCAGCGGCGGTCAGGTAGGCGCTGACCGCGGTCATCTTCCCCGTGCCCGGCGGCCCGGCCACGAAGACGTGGTAGCCGGGATCCGGCATCTCCAGGCCAAAGCGGAGGGCGGCGGTGGCGCGAGGCTGGCCGATAATCCCATCGGCCTCCGACAGCGCACTGGAGGTTACCTCCGGAAGGGAAAGGGGATCGCAGACTCGTCGCAGCTGCTCGGGTGTAAGCTCGCTGGGCACGGGCTCCTCCGTCGCGGTGGGATCGTGCTGATTGTACCGCCTTGGCCCGCCACGGCGCGAGGCAGGCGGGTCCGCCGGTCGCGCGCCCACTGCTCGACCGCACGGTGGGTCCTCCGCGCCGGGCGCGATCGTTCGCGCCCGGATCCTCCAGCGTTCCCCGAGACCGGCCGCGCTGTCATGGCCGCGGGCCGGGGGCTGGTCAGCCTGAGCGAGACACGGCACCGGCGCCGGGGGCGATGGAGGGATGGCGCGCCGGGCATGCCTGCCCGATGGATCCCTGTCACGGCCGACACGGATTGTCAGGATCCATTCAGGCGTCGAAGGCTTCCGTTCAGCGCTCGTTCAGGCAACCTGCCTACGATAGGCCTATATATCCTGGGCGGGCGGATCGGAACGGGCGGAAGGCTGTGACCGACCCCGGCGCCCGGGCTGGTTCTTTGCCCGGGCGCAAAGAAGCCGCCGCAGGGGAGGAGTAGGGTGAAAGCGAGGCATTCAGGATCGACTTTTCCTATTCCGACCGGCGGCCTCTTGGGAACCGCCGAGGGGAAGGAGGAATGATGGTTACGCAAACACGACTGGGTGGGGTGGAGGCAGAGAGCGAACGCCCCTCGTCCCATCCCGAAGTCTGGATGGTCCCGCTGACCAGTGCGATCCGAGCCGTCTTCGGAGTGGTCTGGGCCGTGGACGCCCTTCTCACCTGGCGGCCGGACTTCGCCAGTCATTATGTCGGCTACCTCGAGAACGCGGCACGCGGCCAGCCAGCCTGGCTCTCGTTCTGGTTCACCTTCTGGCTGGAGCTGGTTCGGCCAAACGTTACATTCTTCGTCTGGCTAACCCGCGGCCTGGAGACGCTCATTGCCCTGGCGCTGCTTTTTGGCCTGGCCCGCCGCTGGATCTACGTCGTTGGCGGGGGACTGAGCCTGCTGATCTGGGCCACGGCCGAAGGGTTCGGCGGACCGTATGCGGTCGGGGCGGCGAACCTCGGACCGGCCCTCGTCTACGTGCTGGTGTTCGTGGGATTGATCGTCTTCGACCGGGTCGAAGGGCGCACGCCGTACAGCCTTGACTTCTACCTCGAGCGCCGGTGGCCGTGGTGGGCGCGGCTGGCGGAATGGGCTCCGCCGGAGATCCAGGCGCGCGTGCCGCCGCGTCTCCCCTGGACCGAGCAGGGGCTCGCGATCCTCGCCCTGCTCGCGGCGCTTGTCTTTCTCGCCGGGAGCTTCGAGAGCGCCCTGGCGGTGCGCCCGGCGACCCCACAGAACGCGGCCGCCGCGGTCTCCCCGCTGAGCCTTGCCGCAAGCGCGCCGGTTGCCCGCGCCCGTGATGCCCAGCTTCCCCCGCTCCTGGGGACCGGCCCGGTGGTCGATGTCAATCTGGTGGCGACGGACGCGACGGTGGAGATCGCCAGTGGCGTGAGCTACAAGGCGTGGACGTTCGGGGGCACGGTCCCCGGCCCGGTGCTCCATGTGCGGCAAGGCCAGACGGTACGGGTGACCTTCACGAATCGCGGCATGATGCAGCATTCGATTGATTTCCATGCCGCTCAGATCGCTCCGAACATCGCGTTCCGGGAGGTGAACCCGGGGCAGTCGGTCCAGTTCTCCTTTGTGGCGACGACGCCGGGGGTGTTCGTCTACCACTGCGGCACCCCACCGGTCCTTCTCCACATGGCGAACGGGATGTATGGGGCGATCGTTGTGGACCCGAACCCACCGCTTCCCCCGGCCGATGCGAGCTATGTCCTGGTCCAGGGCGAGTGGTATACCAGCCAGGTCGAGGGGCCGCTGATGATGGCCAACTGGGACAAGATGGTGGCCGCGACGCCCGACGAGATCGTCTTCAACGGCACTGCCTTCCAGTATCGGGATCACCCGCTCGCCGGGCGGGTGGGTCAGCGGATCCGCCTGTACGTCGTTGATGCCGGGCCGAGCCTGCCCAGCGCGTTCCACGTGATCGGCGCTATCTTCTCTGCCGTCTATCCGGACGGTAATCCGGAGCACGCCCTGACCGGCGTCTCCACCTATCCCATCGCGCCGGGACAGGGAGTGGTGTTTGATCTGGTCATTCCGCAGGCAGGGAAGTACGCGTTCGTTGATCACGATATGCGCGCCATGGAGCTCGGTGCCATGGGTCTGCTGGACGTCCGTCCGTGAGGGCGATGCCTCTCGCTAAGGAGGGCGGATGGCTGGGGGCCCGGCGAGCCGGGCCCCCAGGTTACGCGGGGCGGCACGAGCACGAGGGAGAGACGATGTCGCAGCGGGAGACACCGTATTCCCCAATTCACCCAGGATCATCGGTTCGAGAGATTCTGACGCGCTACCCGTCTGCCGAGGCGATCTTCGAGCGCCACGGCCTGCTGGGGTGCGGGGGGCCGAATGGCCCGCGCGAGCCGGTGGCATTCTTTGCCCGGGTTCACCGAGTGGATCCGGAGGTCTTGCTGGCCGAGCTGAACGCGCACGTTGCCGGTCTGGCCCACCAGGAGTCCACGCCCGCGCCGGAGCGTCGGCATCCACGGGCGATCTATCCTCTCTTCCTGGTGACGAGCCTGGGGGTAGCGATCCTGGCCGGCTTCACGACGGGCGTGATCGCCCTGGCGTCGGGAGCGCTGAACTGGCCGATTCCCGGCCTCGACTGGCTCGTGCTGGTCCAGACGCACGGCCGCCTCCAGCTGTACGGGTGGGCCGGCCTCTTCGTGTTTGGGGTGGCCTTCCACATCGTCCCCCGCTTTGTCGCGTCGCCGCTTGCCCATCCGCGGGTCGTCGCCCTGACGTACGGACTCGCGGTAGTGGGTCTGGTCCTCGGCTCGCTGCCGGTGCTGGGGACCGCGGCGGTGCCCGTTCGGGTCGCCTTTCTCGCTGGCCTGCTCGCCTTGCTCGGCGCCGCCGTGGGGTACACGGTGGTGATCGGGGCCACGGTCCGGGCCGCGCCACAGCGGCCGGAGCTGCCGATCCGGCTCATGGAGAGCGGGGCGCTCTGGCTAATGATTGGGACGGCCTTGCTCATCGCGGCGGCCGTAACGAGCGCACCGGGCGCGCCAATCCCGCCGCCCCGGGAGGAGCCCGCGCTGTCTGCGGTGCTCCTGGGATTCCTCCTGGTGACCGCGCTGGGGGTCTCGCTCCGGACCCTGCCCGTATTTATGGGGCTCGCCGCGACTCGCCAGGCGGCGATGCCGGTTGTCCTCGGGCTTGTCCATGGAAGCATCGCCGCGATCGTGACCGGAACGGGGCTGGCCGGTTTCACCGGTCTGCTGCCGCTCGGACGGACCCTGGCGGCGCTCGGGGCCGCGGGGCTTCTGGCCGCTGTCGCCCTCTACCTCTGGGCCCTGCGCCTGTTCGCGCCGGCCGCCCTGCCGGTTGCCGAGATGGGCACCGGCCGCGGGTGGGCGCGCGCGATCCGGCTCGCGTATGTCTTCCTGGTGATCGGGCTGGTGATCCTCACCGTCGGCACCGCGCGCGCAGCGCTGGCGGGCACGGCGGTCCCCTGGGGCGTGATGGGCGCGGCACGCCACGCGCTTGCCCTGGGCTTCGTCACTCTCCTGATCGTCGGGATGGCCTCACGGGTGATCCCTGTCTTCGCCGGTAAGCCCCTCTGGCGGGCGTGGATGGTGGATCTTGCGACGATCTTCCTCGGCCTCGGCACCCTGCTCCGGGTCGTGGTCGAGGCCGTCGCGCCGTACGGCGCGAGCGTTCCGACCGACCTGGCGCTGGCGGCATCGGGGCCTCTGGCGTTTGCTGGTCTGCTTGCCTTCGCGGTGAACTTCACCCTGACGATGGTGCGGCGCGATCCGGGCGCGCACCTTCCGCCCCCGTCGGCCGGCGCGCCGCCGCGGCGCCCCCTGCGGGCGGATGATCTCCTGGCTGAAGCGCTCCGGCTGCCCGGCAGTGTGTCCCTGCTCGTCGAGCTCGGGCTCACCTTCCTGGCCGACCCCGGCCACCGGGCGATTGCGGCGCGGTCGCTGACGATCGCCCAGGCGGCGGTGCGGGGGAATCAACCCCCGGACCGTATCCTCGCGGCCCTCAATGCCCTGGTCCATGCTTCCGCGACAAACAGCCCTTCCGGGACCGGCGCGCTGAACCCAGATCTGACCGTGGCCGAGGTTCTCGACCGGTGGCCCGCGACGCTGGACGTGTTCCTCCGGCACGGCTTTACGCCGCTGGCCGATCCGGCGATGCGCCAGCGCTTCGCTCCGACGATCACCGTCCGTCAGGCGGCCGAACGGATGGGCGTTTCACTTGATGTCCTGCGGGCGGATCTCGAGCGGGCCGCCGGGGATGCGGCCGGTAACGCTACGACAGGAGATGACCGATGACCACGCCGTCTGAACTCCCCCGACCGGTCGTGACTGCCGAGGATGTAATCCGAGAGCTCACCCAGGTGTACGATCCGGAGATCGGGATTGACATCATCAACCTCGGTCTGGTCTACGAGGTCGCCGTGGAGGGCGATCGCATCCACGTGCGGATGACCTTCACGACGCCGCACTGCCCGGTTGGGCCCTACATTGAAGCGGATGTCCGCCAGGTGCTCTCGGCCCTTCCTATGGTCCGCCACGTCGATGTCGAGATCGTCTGGGATCCTCCCTGGGACTGGACGATGATGAGTGACGAAGCAAAGGCGGCGCTTGGGATCACTGAATGAACGAACCAGTCCCTGCGGGGTTAGGCTGTTTGCCCGCGGTTCAAGGATGAGCTCATTCATGATTAAATTAAGGAGGTCACGGTGTCCGTCCTCAAGACAATCACGCCGGACTCGACGGTCAACGAGGTGGTCGAGTGGTATCCGGAGACCCTGCCGGTCTTCGGCCGCTACGGGATCGATACCTGCTGCGGCGGCTTGAAGTCGCTCCGGGAGGTGTCGGACGCCCATCAGGTTCCCCTCGATCGCCTGCTGGGCGAGCTTCACGGGGTGATCGCGCCGGCGGCGGAGGTGATTCTCGACGTCCGCCCGGACCTCGCCGCCGGCCGCGATCCGCTCGAGCGCATTCTCGCGGCGGCCGATCGTCTTGGTCCGGGGCAGCGGCTGGTCGTCGTTGTCCACTTCGAGCCGGTCCCGCTGTACTCGGTGCTTGGCCAGCGCGGCTTCCAGCACATCAGCGAACGGGGATCGGATGGAACGTGGCGTGTCACCTTCTTCCGCGGCCAGCCGCCGGGCTAGCCCGGCGGGCGGGGGCTCTGCGGTGCTGGCCGCACTCCGTGGGATGAGCCGGACGCGCCCGCCCGGCGTGCGGAACCCCGCGGACCGGGCGGCTTTCCTGCGGGCAGTCCCACTTCTCCGCGACCTCCCGTCGCACGTGGTCGAGGAGATCGCACGGCTGGCCGTGCCGCGGCCGATCGCGCGCGGCGAGTTCCTCTTCCTGGAAGGTGAGGCCGCCAGCCGGCTGTTTATCCTTGTCGAAGGGACGATCAAACTGGTCCGGGAGTCCGAGGACGGCCGTCAGGTTATTCTGCGCATCGTCCGCCCCACCGAGCTCTTCGCCGCGGCCGGGGTATGGGGTGAGCCGGTCTATCCGGCGACCGCCCTGGCCCACCGCGATTCCCTGGTGCTGGCGCTGCCGGTCGATGGCTTCCGGGCGATCGTCGCAGGATCGCCCGAACTGGCGATGGCGATTATCCGCCTCCTGGCCGCACGTCTGCGTGAGGCCGAGGCCCGGATCCGGGATCTCCAGAACGAGCAGGTCGAGCAGCGGATTGCTCGGGTCCTCCTGCGTCTGGTTGGGAAGACCGGCGTCAAGACGCCGGAGGGCATTGCGATCGGCATTCCCCTGACGCGTCAGGATCTGGCGGAGCTGGCTGGCACGACGCTCAGCACCGTCAGCCGGACGCTCAGCGCGTGGCACCAGCAGGGTCTGGTCATCGCGGGGCGGGAGCGGGTTGTCCTGCGGCAGCCGCACCGGATCGTTGAGATCGCCGACGGCACGGCGTCCCGCGGCACGCCTGCCCCGTCCGCCGGGTCGGGCTAGGCCGTGCCGCCCGCGGCGCGCTCGTGCCCGGTGGGCGCCCGCCCCGGTTCCCCTTCTTGTCGCACCGCAAAGATGTTTCGTCCCACTCGCCGTATCCTGCAACCAGCAGGAGTGATCAGCCCGTACCGGCGCTGGATCGGAGGAGCCGAATCGCGATGGACCGTCCGAACGTCGATCTTGCGGCGGTGACCGCCGCGATAAACGTGGATGACCTCCTGACTGCCTTTCCGGTCGCGGCGCGCGTCTTCGTGCGCCACCGGATGGCGTGTGTCGGCTGCGAGGTCGCGCGCTTCGAATCGCTGGCCGAGGCCTGCCGGATCTACGGCGAGGATGTCGAGGCGGTAGCAGAGGAAATTCGCCAGGCCATTCGGGAGGCTCTTGGTGCGGGTGCGCGAGAGACGGGAGGGAGCGGTCATGGAGTCTGAACTGGTGCGCATCGTGCGATCCGTCGGCATCCCGTTTGAAGCCTCCGAATCGGGGGAGTGGGTGCGCTTCCCGTGCGGCCGCGGCGCGACCCGCTATATTATCCGTAGCCGGCTCGCCGACGGGTACGAGGCGTGGTGCACCGCCCGGGAGCATGAATCCCGCCGCTGGTTCCTGAAAGCCGCCGAGGCGCTGCACGAGATCAGGTCGGGCGTACCGGTCATCGGCGCGACGGCGGGGGACGTGGAGTTTGGTGCGCGGCGAGCAGATCTCTCGCGTCCGCGTGTGCCCGTCGAGTTAACGGCAGAATGACCTTGGCGCAGGTGGCCTCGCCGGTCGCGATCGACCGGGGCGTGGTGCAAAGCGACCGGCGAGGCCGGTGCGGTGCGCGGCCGCACCGGAGGCCCGCGCTGTGCTTCTGTCTGCTCGACGCATCGTGCTCCGGACCGGGGGCCGGTGGGACGGGCGATCGGTGCGATGCCCGGGCGCTGGTCGAGGATCCTCTGGCTTGCGTGCTGTCGTGGTCCTGATGCGGCAGGGTGCCGCCCGGACAGGAGCGCGGCACCTCCCCCGCCGGTCGCATGTCCGCTATGCGGTGGATGACGCCTGCTGGGGCGAGGGACAGGAGCATCCCGACGAGAGAGCCTCCATTCCCGACGGCGGACTATCTGCCGCACCGTGGTGCACCGTATGTGCCAAAGGCGCTCTGTCTGCCCTGAGGTGGGTGTGGGCGCCTTGATGAGGAAGGACCGCACGGCCCCCGCGGGGGAGTATGAGATCTCGGTCCGGCCGGGCTGGTAGATGGCCGGGGGCCGTGGTATCCTAAAGCAGCAGATCGCGGCATCGGACGCCTGGGAGGCCGTATTAAGGGCCGACCCCGAAGGGGCGCGTGAGGGTAAAGGAGAACAACGAATGGACAGCCTTGCGGATGCGATCAGGATCATGGAGACGACGCCGGTTATCCTGCGCGCCATCATCGCGATGGCTTCTCCCGAGGCGCTGGAGCGGCGCCCGAGCGAGGAGGCGTGGTCCGCCCGCGATGTCCTGACGCATCTCCTGCACGTGGAGACAGCGGTCATCGGGGAGCGCGTCCGTCGGATGATCACCGAGGAGAACCCCCTCTTCGGCCCAACGCCGGTCAGCACGCCGCCGAGCTCGCTCAAGGCCGCGCTCGACGCCTGGTCTGCGGCGCGCCAGGAGAACCTGGCGATGCTGCGGGGGCTTCGTCCGGATCAGCTCGAGCGTACCGGTCAGCACCCCCGCTACGGGCGCATCACCGTGCGCGAGCACGTGATCGAGTGGGCCTATCACGACCTGGACCACCTTCGCCAGATCCTGGCTGCCCTCCAGGTGTCGCTGTATCCCCAGATCGGTCCCTTCCAAGCGCTCTATCCACCGCCGTCCTGAACCAGGCGCCGTATCTGGCGTCCGACGGCTTAGCCGGACCGGGGGGCCCAGAGTGGATAATCAATGCCCGCCAGCCGATTGATGATGGCCGCCTGGCCAGTGAGGAGCACAACAGCGATCATCAGCACTCCCAGCTGCCACGGCTGCGACATCAGACCGAGCGAGATGATCAGGGTCGTTGCGCCGGCCGGCGGGTGCGGGACGCGGAGCAGGACCATCAGACCGCTGGTTGCGCCGAGCGACAGCGCCGCCGCCCCCACTCGCGGCCAGTCCACCCCGACCGAGAGGGCGGGAGGAGCCATGGTGAGGCCAAAGATCGCCAGGCTGAGCCAGCCCGCCACCGCGCCGATGAAATGCCCGCACACGGTGTTGCGCGGCGAGGCGGTTGGAGCGGTCGGCGTGTAGAACAGCAGGAAGGCCGTGGGGCCGAGCGATGGAAAGATGAACGGCGCACGGGTGATCAGCGCGGTTGCAGCCATCAGCCCGATGCTGAGGAAGCCGTTCACCATGCTGAAGAGCGCCAGGACGACTGTGGAGTTGTGGTAGCGCAGGAGCTCGACGAGCTGGAAGCGGTGGAGAAGCCCGCGCACGATGTCCGACATCTCGCCGCCGATCGGATGCAGGCGATCGATCACGTGGCGGCGGCCGGTTGCCTCCCCGGTGGACATCCCTGGCTCGTTCGGAGAAGGAGTTCGCTCGGGCGGGTGGGGCATTCGATCATCCTCTAGCATCGTCGATAGTGATCAGCCTCTGGCCGTCGCGCGGCGGAGCGGGTCTGGCTCGCCGCGACCGATGTGAGCCTTACTCGACAGTGACGCCGTGGACGCGCGGTCGCCGGTGAAGAATCCACAGCATGCCAAGGCCGCCCACGAAGATGAGCCCCGAGACCAGAGCCGGCTGCCAGACTGCGTCACCTCGCCCCGCCAGCAGCAG
>JAJPJC010000096.1 GCA_021324445.1 Isosphaeraceae bacterium | reverse complement strand
CGGCCCTCCCGCCGGCTTCCACGCCCTCGACCGCACTGCCGGCTCCCGCGACGGCAGCGGTCCCTGTGGCGATCCCCACACCCGCATCGAGCGGACCGGCCGCGCCGACCGCGGAGGCCCCCACCGCCATCGCAACGGGCCCTGGAACGGATGACCCGGCGGTCACCAGCTTGCCACAGTTGCCCGGCGACCTTCCGCGAGCGGCCGGGCCGGGCGGTCCCGCTCACCAGGAATGGGAAGCGCCTGCGGAGTCATCGCCATCGCCATCACCGTCACCGTTACCCTCGACGCCGGCAACCGATCCGAATACCCCCGGTGGGGCGCCGGCGCCGGAGTCCACCGCGGTCCCCGCGGCCGAGCCGGTCGCGTCGCCGGGCGTCGACGAGCTGCCGCCGCTGCCGGCGGACCTGGGCCGGAATCGGGATGACGCCACCGCGTCCAATCGTACCGCGGAGAGTTCGGCCGCGGCCCCGATCGCGCCCGCGCCCGCGCCCCCTGGTGAGCCCATGGTCAGGGCGGTCCCCGGTGGATCGGGCCCTCCTCACGCGGAGGACGAACCCCTGCCCGGGCCACCGAGTGGGAATGAGGCACCCTCAGTCCCGGCGGCCCCCGCCATCGGGACGGCCAACCCCACCCCGACCGCAACGGCGCCGGTCGATGGCTCGGGCCCCGCGCCGCCGCAGGGTGAGACCGTCCCTGCGCTCTCGGGCGGGCCGGCAGTGACGACTGCCACCGCCAGCGGCGAAGGAGGGAGTGTTCGGGCCGGCGATGAGGGCGCCGCCGCATCGGCAGCGCCGCGATCGGCTGGACCTCAGGCGGGCCTGGCAAATCCGGCCCCAGGCGATCCCCAGGACCTCGGCGCCGCCGGCGCCGCGAAGCCCACGCCGTCGGGCGGCGAACTCCCGCCGGTCTCGGTCTCCCCGGCGGGCACCGTCGCGGAGCCGGTCCCCGTCACGACGGCCACCCCGGCATCGGACAACCCGACCGGTCCGCAGCCGGGACCGGGCGTCCAGCCCGATCCGACGGCCGCCGGGACCGGGCTCACGCCGGGCGCCGGCTCGCCGCCCCCGTCGACCACGACCCGCATGGCCACCGCCGAGCGACTCCCGGGCGACTCGCTCTACCCGGTGCCTCCCACTCACGTTTCGACGCTCACACCCGACCTGCGGCGCCGGGTCGAGGAGGTCGCCCGCAATCAGGAACGCGAGGACGCGCTGCGCCTCCATTCCCAGATCCGGCCCCAGTCGGATCGCATCCCGCGCGATACCACGCCGTCCAACCTTCAGACCCAGACCCAGCTCGACATCAGCCGCGCCCCGAGCCCGGCCGAGGCCCGGCCGATCAAGGCCATCCCCGTGCCCGAGGACTGGGTCCCGCTGGCCCCGCGGAGCTGGTCCCCCCAGAGCAAGTACTGGGCGGCCGCGGCCACGTGCCATCTCCCACTCTACTTCCAGGACGCCGCCCTGGAACGCTACGGCCATAATGTCGAGCAGTTCGTCGGTCCCTATGGACGCTTCTTGAGCTATCCCGTCGACGATCCCAAGCAGTCCACCCAGCGCAACCAGATTATCCAGCCGTTCTTCTCCGCCGGCCTGTTCGCCTTGCAGATCGCCGCCTTGCCCTACAACCTCATCATGGATCCACCCTGGGAAGCCCAGTACGACCTGGGCTATTACCGGCCCGGCGACATGGTCCCGACCGATATCTACTGGCTCCCCTTGCACGGCTATGGCCCGCCCCTGCGGGGCAATCATTATTGAGCCGCGTTTCGGAGCCACCATCCCCAGGGTGCTGCGCGACCCTGGGCTCTGATGTGTAACGCCTTCGGCGTAACGAGCTCGCGACTCGCGACCCAGGGTGCGCCTGCGGCGACACTGGGCTTTGTTGTGGAACGCCTTCGGCGTACCGATCCGTTCCCCGAAGGGGATGCACACCAGAGCCCAGGGTCGCCGCAGGCGCACCCTGGGAATCTAGGGCGATTCGCCCAGCTCCGCTCGGAGCCGGTGGAGCACCCGCGACTTCGCCACCCGTACGGCACCCGGTGTCATCCCCAGCTCGAGGGCGACATCCTTGGTGTCTCGACCCTCGACCGCCGTGGACCAGAAGGCCTTCCAGGTGCGGTCCTCGAACTCGTCGCGGATCAGGTCCAGGCCGCGACTGAGCAGGAGTCGCTCCGCCGTCGCGTCGTGGGGGTCGTCGTCATCGACCGCGCGGGCGGCCGGCAGGCTCGCCAGTCGAATCTGAGCGTCGGTCCCCCCGACCCCTCCCGGCTCCCGGCCCGTTCTGCGAAAATGGTCCTGGACTTTGCTGTGCGCGATCGTCCGGAGCCAACCGCGAAACGTGTCGCCGGCCTGTTCCTTGCGGAACGCGGCAATGTGGGTCGCCACCGCCTGAAAGACGTCCTGGAGGATGTCGGCGATGTCCTGGTCGCGGAGGTCCCAGCGGCGGCACCATCGGTAAACCAGCGGCGCATAGAGGACGACCAGCCGGTCCCACGCCTCCGGATCGCCGGCCTTGAGCCGGTCCAGCAAGCTGCGGGACGTGGCGGTGGAGGATTGCGGTTCCTCTTGACTCCCGATGGGCTTGGAAGCCTCGGTCATGGCACGAGTCGCCGATCGAATACCGGCCCGTGGGCACCAGGGGACGACCCAACGATCATGATGGTTCAGTCGCACGGACCAGAGCAAGGGGAAAGCCGTGTAACATCGCCGCGTTAAGCCATCAAGAGCGAGTCGCGCACGAGCTGAGACATCGTGTTGCGGGAAGGCGAGGCTCCGCCGAGCCGAATCCCACCATAGCTTCGCAGGGGCTTCGCCCACCCGGCGAGAGGTTGGACCATGGGCGTGTCGGACTGTCCGGATCGGGTCGAGTTGGAAGGATTCGCCGCGGGCCGCCTTGCCGGGCCGTCGTTGGCGCGCGTCGCCGCCCACGTTGAGCAGTGCGTCGATTGCGGTGCGGCCTTGCAGGCTGTCGACCCGCTCGCCGACCCGCTGCTGTCACAGTTGCTCGGTTTGAGCGAGCTGGGTGACTCGGCCCCGGAGCCGATGCCCCCAGAGCTGATCGCGGCGGCGCGATCAGCCCGCACCCGGCGCGGGCCGGCGGCCTGGTTCGCGGCCGAGGAGTGCCACCATCGCGTGGGGAAGTTCGAGATCGTGGAGCGGCTTGGGGCCGGCTCGTGCGGCTACGTGTTCCGGGCGAGCGACGTCGAGCTGGGCCGGATGGTGGCGATCAAGATCCCCAGGGCGGGCAGCCTGGCCAGTCCGGAAGACGCGGCGCGGTTCCATCGCGAGGCCCGCAGCGCGGCTCAGCTCAAGCACCCCGGCATTGTGGCCCTCCACGAGACCGGCTTCGCCGACGATGGCACGTTTTATCTCGTCGAGGAGTTCGTCTCGGGGAGAACCCTGGCCAGTCGCCTGGCCGAGGGACCGCTCCCGTTTCGCCAGGCGGCCGAGGAGGTCGCCGCCGTCGCCGACGCGCTCGACTACGCCCACCACCACGGGGTCATCCACCGGGACATCAAGCCCTCCAACATCCTCCTCGACTCAGAGGGCCGTCCCCACCTGATGGACTTCGGCCTGGCCAAGCGAGAGGCCGAGGAGACCTCGATGACCCAGGAGGGCCAGGTGCTGGGCACGCCGGCCTACATGTCCCCCGAGCAGGCGCGGGGCGAGTCGCACCAGGTCGACGCTCGGAGCGATCTCTACAGCCTGGGTGTCATCCTCTATGAGCTGCTGACCGGCGAGCGCCCCTTCCGGGGGAACCGGCGGATGCTGATCCTCCAGGTCCTCGAAGACGAGCCGCGCCCACCGCGGCAGCTCAATGACAAGATCCCCCGCGACCTGGAGACGATCTGCCTGAAAGCCATGGCCAAGTCGCCCGCCCGCCGCTACGCCACCGCGCGCGAGCTGGCCGACGACCTGAGGCGCTACCTGGCCCACGAGCCGATCCGCGCGCGGCCCATCGGCCGGATCGAACGACTGCGGCACTGGTGCCGGCGCAACCCCGTGGCGGCCAGCTTGCTGATCGCCGTCTCGCTGGGGTCAGCGGTGGGACTCTGGCACCTCTCGCGTCTCTCCGAGCAGCTCGTGCAATCGACGGCCCTGGAGGGCGCCGCCCAGCAGGCCGAGATGCTCGACGTCGTCAATGCGCTGTATACCTCCCAGGTCGTCGAGCGGGTGCAGTCGCACGGCATCGCCGTCACCCACGACTACGCGAACAAGAAGGGGGCGATTCCTCTGCCCGCGCGGTTCACCATCGAGTTCGGAGAGCTCATCGGCGCGCGGAGCAAGACCGGCATGCGGTTTCGGCTCTACAGCGACTACCCGTTCCGCTCGCGGCAGGATGGCGGGCCCCACGACGACTTCGAGCGCCTCGCCCTGGCCGAGCTGCGGCGCGACCCCGACACCCCGGTCGCACGCTTCGAGACGTTCCAGGACCGCCCCGCGTTGCGCTATGCGACGGCGCGGCGGATGCAGGCCGATTGCATCGGCTGCCACAACAACGACACCAATAGCACGAAGCGCGATTGGAAGGTGGGGGACGTCGGAGGCGTGCTGGAGATCATCCGCCCGCTGGACCGGGACATCGCCCGGACGCGCGAGGGGCTGCGCGGGTCGTTCCTGCTCATGGCGGCGGTTTCCGGGGCCTTGCTGGGGCTCTCCGGACTGGTCCTGGTTTGGTCCCGACGGCTCAAGTAGAGGCCGTCAGACCATCGCGGTGCCCGGGCTCGCCGAAGACCGCCGGAGCCGCGCGGTGCCCGGGGTGACCGCGCACGGGAGTGCGTGGTTCGGGCGGGACAACCGTCCGCCAACCTCGGGCGTCAGCCTGATCTCCCAGGCCGGTGGATCGCACTGACGTGCGAGGCTGGAGGTTCCCCATCCGAACCACGGACTGACGTCCGTGGTCACCCGCTGGTCGTCGCCGCGGACTCTCGGAAAAATGGACAGAATCGCGGCCCGCGCGGTCTCGCGCGGCAGTTTTGACGTCTTTAAGGTGGGAGGATCGATCCGCGATGCCCTCTGCGTCTGAGTCCCGCAAGCCGAGCCTGGAGTCGTACCGGAGCTACCTCGGGATCATCGCCCGGCTGAGCCTGGACCAGCGGCTCCAGGGGAAGGTCGATCCTTCCGACCTGGTGCAGCAGACGTTGCTCAAGGCGCACCAGGCGGTCGATCAGTGGCGGGGGCGCGGACCGGGCGAACAGGCGGCGTGGCTCCGGCAGATCCTGGCCCGGACCTTGGCCGACGAGGTCCGCCGGCACCATCGCGGCAAGCGGGACGCCGATCGGGAACGGTCGCTGCTGGCCGGGCTCGACGAGTCGTCGAGCCGGCTGGAAGCCTGGCTGGCCGCCGACCAGACCTCGCCCAGCGAGCAGGCGATCCGCCACGAGCAGCTCCTGCGGCTGGCCGAGGCGCTCGACGCCATGCCCGAGGACCAGCGTCAGGCCGTCGAGCTGCACCACTTGAAGGGGTGGCCGCTCGACGAGATCGGCACCCATCTCGGACGCAGCAAGGCGTCGGTCGCCGGACTGATCCGGCGCGGGATCCGGGCGTTGCGCCAACGACTGACCGAGGAGATCCCCGAGTGAGGCACGAACCCTTGTCCCAGCGTGATCCCGATCCCGCGCGGCGGGAGGACCGGCTCAACCAGGTGATCGCCGGGTTCCTCGACGAGGTCGAGTCGAACGCGGCAGTGGACCGCCGGCAATGGCTGGCCCGTTATCCCGAATTCTTCGACGAGCTGAGTGACTTCTTCGCCGACCGCGACGAGGTCGAGAAGCTCGCGGCGCCGTTGCGCGACGTGGCCCAGGCAGCCGTCCGCCCCCTGGCGCTGGACTGGCTCGAGCCGTCCGAGATCCCCGACCACCTGGGCCGGCTCCGGGCGTACGAGGTGCTCGACTGGGTGGGACAGGGCGGGATGGGTGTCGTCTTCAAGGGATTGGACCCGGCGCTGAACCGTTATGTGGCCATCAAGGTGCTGGCGCCCCAGTGGTCGGCCGACTCGGCGGCGCGTCGACGGTTCACCCGCGAGGCCCAGGCCGCCGCGGCGATCAGCCACCCGCACGTCATCACCATCCACGCCGTCGGCGAGTGGCGCGGCCGGCCGTTCCTGGTCATGGAGTTCGTCACCGGCGGCTCACTCCAGCAGCGGATCGACGAACATGGGCCACTCGAGCTGAAAGAGCTGCTGCGGATCGGCGTGCAGGTCGCCGCGGGGTTGGCGGCGGCCCACGCCCAGGGGCTGATCCACCGCGACATCAAGCCGTCGAACATCATGCTGGAGAACGAGCTGGCGCGGGTGAAGATCACCGACTTCGGCCTGGCGCGCGCCGTGGACGACACGCGGCTGACCCAGTACGGCACGCTGGCCGGCACGCCGCCGTACATGGCCCCGGAGCAGGCGCGGGGCGAGCCGCTCGACCGCCGTTCGGACCTCTTCAGCCTGGGGAGCGTACTCTATGCCATGGCGACCGGCCGCGCCGCCTTCCGGGGCGAGTCCACCGTCGCCGTCCTCCGCCGTGTCTGCGACGGCCAGCCGGCGCCGGTCCGCGAGCTGAACCCCGATGTCCCCGACTGGCTGATCGAGATCATCGAGCGGCTCCACGCCAAGGAGCCGGGCGCGCGGTTCCAGACCGCGGGCGAGGTCGCCGAGCTGCTGGAACGGCAGCTCGCCCGGCTGCAAGATCCGACGCTGCCCCCGGTGCCGCATGCCTGGGTACACCGGCCATCCTTGCCCGGGCGGTGGCGCGACCGTCTCCGGCCGGTCGCCAGCCGCTGGCTCGTCACGCCGCTCCTGCTCCTGGCCGTGGCGATTGGCTCGGCGGCCGGGACCCGATGGCTCCTGCACGCTCCGGCGCCGCCGCCCCGCGAACCGAAGCCCGTCGCCACCTCGGGCCTGATCGATCCCAGCCGCCTCAAGGAGGAATTCTCCTGCGACTTCCGGGACGGGAACTACGACTTCCGCTGGCTCACCGTGGAACCGTCCGGTCCACTGTCCGTGCTGGCCAAGTCCGATCGCCGCGGGCTCCGGACCGCGATCCCGTCCAAGACCCAGAGTCGGGGCGTCGGAGTCTATACCAAGTTCGGCATCCACGGCGACTTCGAAGTCACCGCCACCTTCGAAGTCCTCAAGTGCGATCGACCCGATACCGACACGAGTGTCGGCCCCGAGCTGTACATCCGCACGGTCGACGGCTGGGGCGATTATGTCGCCCTGGCCCGCCAGGTCCGGAAAGAAGGCGATCCCCTCCTCCTGGCCGCATGGGGCCAGAAAGTCGACGGCAAGATCCACTATAACGGCCGCTCGTTCCCGACGAGCCTCAAGGAAGGTGGCTTCCGCATCGTGCGGATCGGCCCGACCGTGCATTATTTTGTCGCCGAGAACCGGGCCGATTGGTTCCACGAGGTCCACCAGCAAGAGGTCGGCACGAAGGACCTCGACATGGTCCGGATCATGGCCCAGGTCAACGGGTCCTCGGCCGGGCTCGACGTCATCTGGAAGGACCTGACGATCCGGGCTGAGCAGCTTCCCGGCTTCACGGCGACGGCCCCGCAACCCAGGCGCTTCCCCTGGTGGGTTGCGATTGCCGGGCTGATGGGCGTGCTGGCCCTCGCCGCGGGCCTCTGGCTCTCCGCCGCGCGGCGCGCCAAGCCGGCCGCCGATGCGCGCTCCTTCTCCTGAAACCAGTCTTCCGGATCGAGAGACCTCGTCATGACGCGGCGGCGCCTTGCCTGGGCGACCTGGGACTGGGGCTGGCTCACCGTCATGGCAGCCGCGGTGGCGTTCCGCCTGCCGCACTGGACCGACCGCAGCCTGTGGTACGACGAATCCTCATCGTGGCAGACGGCGAAGTTCCCCTTCCCGGAGATGATGCAGAGCATCCGCCTCAACGTCCACCTACCGCTCTACTACACCCTGCTCAAGGGGTGGATGGCGATCTGGGGCGAGTCGGTCGCATCGCTGCGCGGGTTCTCGATCGCCTTCGGCGTGCTCACGGTCGCGGGCATGGACCTGTTCGCCCGCGAGCTCTACCGGGCCTCGTCCTCCGGCGACGACCAGGAGCAGAACGCGCGGCGGTTCGCCCGGGTGGTCGCCGGCCTGGTCGCGGTCAGTCCGTTCCAGATCTTCGCATCGATCGAGGCCCGGATGTATTCGCTGGGGACGACCCTGGCGGCCTTCAGCAGTTGGCTCCTGCTGCGGATCCTCCGCGAACGGGGGACGAGCCGGCTCTGGTGGGCGTATGGAGCGACCGCGGCCGGCCTGCTCTACACGCACCACTATGGGCTCTTCACGGTCGCCGCGCAATACCTCTTCCTGGCGCTGTACCTGGTCTGGCTGCTCGGGGCCGGCGCGCGAGCCGAGGCTCGCGCGGTCTTCGCCGGCGCCGCCGTCGTGGGCCTCGCCGTCGCGATCGTCTATCTCCCCGGCCTGGCGCTCCTGCGGATCCAGACCGGCCGCGTCCGGCAGGATTACTGGATCCCCGAGATGACCTGGCGAATCTTCTCGGGCACATTCAGCCAGTTCCTGATCCCGACGCATGGCTTCGACTTCCTGATCGGGGGCTGGGTCGTCTTCGCGGTGCTCGCCCTCGCGTGCGGCCTGGTCGCGATGGGTGGGCGGCGGGGGGATGGGCTGGTCCTGGCCTCGGCGATCGTGCCGATGCTCGGCTCGGCCGCCATCTCGACCGTGCAGCCGATCTGGCTGCACCGCTACTTCCTGTTCGCGCATCTCTTCTTCCTGACCGCCATGGCCCTGGCCGTCTGGAAAGTCACGCGGCGGGTCGTGGTCCTCCGATGGGTCCTGGTGACCCTCCTCTTCGCGATCCTGGTCGGCGCGAACGTCGCGTTCTGGAAATACCTCGACATCCCGCACGGGACGGGCGTGCGCGGGGCCGTCGAGATGATCCTGGCGAAGCGTCGCGACGATGAGATCATCGTCACGCCCGATCACCATCAGTACTTCCCGCTGAAGTATTACCTCGGCGGCAGGGCGACCGTCCGCCTGCTCCAGCCCGACCCCGACCTGTTCTGGGGACCGCACCTGATCCGGCCCGGCGACCTCATCACGACCGATCAGCTCGACGACGCCCTGTGCCGCGGCGTCTGGCTCGTCGGCAGGCTGCCGACGCCGGAGATCACCCCCAAGCTGGCCAAGGCCCGGCTCCTGGAGCGATCGGAGTTTCGCTATTACCACTCGTTACATCGGCGGCTGTTCGTCCACCACTATCGGACCCGGGACGAAGCCGCCCGGAAGGAGAGGCCGGCGCCATGATCTCCCCACGCAAGGCGTTCACGTTGATCGAGCTCCTGGTCGTCATCGCCATCATCGGCCTGCTGATCGCGCTGCTGCTGCCGGCCGTCCAGATGGCGCGCGAGGCCGCGCGGCGGGCGCGGTGCCAGAACAATCTCCATCAACTCGGGATCGGCCTGAACAGCTACCTGACGGCGGCCGGGGTCTATCCGTTCGGCGTCGGGGCCGACGGGGATGGGCTGATCGCGACCTACACCTCACCGAACAACCGGCGGTATTCGCTCCACGCCCAGATGCTTCCCTATATCGAGCAGACCCTCCTCTTCAACCAGCTCAATTTCAGCATCCCCCCCTTCTACCCCGACGACAACGGGGACCCGGACGCCGTGACCGGTCAGGGGCCGAACGAGACCGTCGCCCAGATCTGGATTGACGTCTTCGTCTGCCCGTCGGACTACAACCGGTTGCTGTCGCGTCCCTGGGGCCAGAACAACTATCGCTCGTGCAATGGCAGCTCGTGGTCGGGTCGGGCGGGTGACGGCATGTTTGGCCAGTCCACGCGGATCCAGCCGGCCAACGTCAGCGATGGCCTGTCGAACACCGCCGCGATCAGCGAACGGATCCGCGGACACGACGATTACTTGAACGTCGACATGGTCTCGGACCAGTTCCGCCTGGCCGGGCCCTGGACCCAGGACACCTTCCGCGCCTGGTGCAACCAGTTGAGCGACGCGGAGGCGGCTGCGCTCCCCAGGCACTACAGCAACGCGACCGCCGGGTTGACCTGGCTGGAAGGCAACATGTCGTGGACGCGGTACAATCACATGCTGACCCCGGGGAAGAAGACCTGTATCAACGGCGTGACCTGGAACGGCGTGGCGATGACCGTCAGCAGCCGGCACGGGCAGGGGGTCGGGCTGCTCCTGGGCGACGGCTCGGTCCGGTTTGTCAAGAACTCGGTCAGCCCGCCGATCTGGTCGGCGCTGGGGACCATCGCCGGGGGCGAGGTGATCTCGGCCGATGCGTTTTGATCGCGTCGGATCGTCGCGCCGGGGAATGGTGATTGGCAAAGCCTGCGTGATCGACTGCTCTTAACGATCAGACCATGACGCCAACTGCAAACCTCCTTGCCGCGCTGGTCGGGATCAATTCCGTGAATCCGAGCCTCATCCCCGGCGCCGCCGGGGAGGCGGAGATCGCGCGCTTCGTGAAGCGATGGCTGGACGAACGCGCGATTCCGACCGAGATGCATGACGCGGCACCGAACCGGCCGAGCGTGATTGCCCGAGTACCTGGAAACGGCGAGGGTCGCTCCCTCCTCCTGAACGCACACCTCGACACGGTGGGTATCGACGGCATGTCCGACCCATTCCACGCCCGCATTGAGGACGGCCGGATGTATGGCCGCGGTGCTTATGACATGAAGGCCGGGCTGGCCGCGTGCATGCTGGCCCTGGCCGACCTTCGCCCGGCAGAGCTCGCGGGCGACGTCCTCCTGGCCGCGGTCGCTGACGAGGAACATGCGAGCCTGGGCGTGCAGGACGTGCTCGCGCGCATCCGCGTGGATGCGGCCATCGTCACAGAACCCACGAGCCTTCGGGTCTGTATCGCCCACAAGGGGTTTTCCTGGCACGAGATCGTGACGGCCGGCCGGGCCGCGCATGGGTCGCAACCGGAGTGCGGCATCGATGCGATTGCCCACATGGGCCGGGTGTTGAATCGGCTGGAAGCCCTGCAAGCCGAGTTACGCCAGCGCCCGCCTCATCGGTTGCTCGGGCATGGTTCCCTGCACGCCTCGTTCATCTCGGGAGGACAGGAGTTGTCGAGCTACCCGGCGACCTGCACCTTACAACTGGAGCGGAGAACGCTTCCGACGGAGGACGTCGCCTCGGTGGAACGGGAAATCGAAGAACTCCTCAACGTCTTGGCCGCCGAGGATCCGCAGTTCCAGGCTCAACACCACACGACCCTGGTGCGGCCGCCCTTCGGCGTGAGCGAGGACGAAGCCATCGTCCAGACTCTGCTCAGGGAAGCGTCTATCGTCCTTGGGACAACGCCCGCCACGTTTGGTGCGAGCTTCTGGATGGATGCGGCATTCCTCGCGGCTGCGGGCATCCCCACCGTTGCCTTCGGCCCGCATGGTGCCGGCGCCCACGCCCTCGACGAATGGGTGGACCTGCACTCGGTGGATCAGTGTCGCGAGATTCTGGTTCGAACCATCCGCTCCTTTTCCATGACCCCGGCAAGAAAGTAGGTCGGGCTTTTCAGCCTGACGTTCCCAGCCTGTCAGGCTGAAAGCCTGACCTACAGGAGTGGCAACTGATCCCGCCAAACGGGCGACCGAAGGTCTCCCGGGACTGTGTGTATGACTTTCCGGAGAAGCGATACACGGAAATGCGATGAGACCGAAAAAACGTCGCTAGGGATGATCTCGGGAGCAGTTTGCAGCCCAGTGCCAGGAGGTGGCCGTCCGGTGCGTAGCACGCGCTGGAGACGACACCAAACGGCCAGGGCGCGACGTGGTCCGTCGCCGAGGGCGGGACCGGTCGCAGCAACTCCGCGACGTTCTCGATCGACTTGGCCCCGGCGTGCATCCCGTCGACGGAACTTCCGGACTCGGCCACAGGCCCGGAAGAGCTTCGCCCAGCGGCCTTGATGCGCACGCGGGCGCCGGCGAAGTCGCCGATGGCGGCCAGGCCCCCGGCCCAGGCCGCACCGAGCGTGATCCCCAGCAGCAGGGCACCGGCTCCCAGGGCCGCCCAGCGATGGCGGCGCCCCGGGCCGAGCCGGCGCCGCGCGCCCCGAAAGGGCGGCGGCCCCTCGATGGGCAGCTCGAGGTAGGCCACGCAGTTGCGAGCGATCCGGAACAACCAGTTGCGGAATGGTCCCCGCGCCGGGTCGGGATCCCATCGGTCGATCGCCGATGCCACGGCCCGCAGGACCTCCTGAACCAGATCGGCGGCATCCGCGTCCTGGAGCCCCTTGCGCCGCGCCAGGTTGTAGATCCGCGGAGAATAAATCGCCGTGAACTCGGCCCAGGCACGCTCATCCTGCGGGTTCCGCAGCCGGACGAGCGGACTCGGTCGCGTACTCGGCGTCGCATCCATCCCGCCCCCTTCCGTCGAACCCAACTCCCACAATTAACACAAGGCTCGACGCAAAACCTCACACGAAATGGTTCGTCGAGAGCGATTCTCTCTTCCATGAGCGGCGATCCAGCAAGACCACGACCGCGCCCGGACTTGTGGCGACCCTGTAACGCCCTCGCGTTAGGATAGAAAGGGCGTGTCGCCGGTGGGACCCTCCTTCTCCGCCCCTCCGGATCGCTCGGCTCCCGGAGGAGGCCGAGGCGACGACCACCTCACCGGCCGTGTTGGGTTCGATCGCAACGGATCGGGCTTCCAGAGGCGCATTGCGCCAGGGAGATGCAATCGTGAATCGCTACCATCGTCGTGAGTTCCTGGCGGAGGTGGGCAAGGGCATGCTGGTCGCCGGGGTGGGCTCGGCCCTGGCCGTCGACCTGGGCCTGGCGCCGGCGAGCCTGGCCGCCGATGCCACCGGCCGCTTGACGTTCGGGTCGATGGAGCCCCTGGTGGCCTTGATGCAGGAGACGCCGGCCGAGCAGCTCTTGCCGGCGGTCCTGGAGCGGATCGGCGCCGGGACGGACCTCCGCCAACTGGTGGCCGCCGCCGCGCTGGCCAACGCCCGCAGCTTCGGCGGGCAGGACTACGAGGGTTACCACGCCATCATGGCGCTGGCGCCGTCCTACCAGATGGCCTGCGAGCTGCCCGCGGCGCAGCGAGCGCTGCCGGTCCTGAAGGTCCTCTACCGCAACACCAGCCACATCCAGCAGATGGGGGGCCGGAACCACGAGGCCCTGCATCCGGTCGAGCCGGCCGCCTTGCCCGCGGGCCAGCCGGGGGCCGAGGCCCTGCGCGCGGCCACGCGGCGACAAGACATGGAGGCGGCCGAGCGGGCCTTCGCCGCGCTGGCTCAGCGGCCACTCGATGAAGCTTACAACGACCTCCAGCTCGTCGTCCAGGACTACATCGACGTCCATCGGGTCGTGCTGGCCTGGCGGTCCTGGGTCCTGCTCGACTTCACCGGCAAGGAGTATGCCCATACCTTGCTCCGCCAGTCGGTGCGGTTCTGCGTGGACGAGGAGAGGAATCTCCATCGGTACAAGAACAGTGGCGAGGAGGCGCTGCGGGCTCTCCTGCCCAAGCTGCTGGACCGCCATGGCCTGGCGAATCGGTCCCCGGGCGATCGCCGGCCGGACGACGCCTGGACCGAACAGATCAGCCAACTGATTTATGCATCCCGCCGGGACCAGGCCGCCGAGGCGGTGGCGGAGGCCCTGGCCGAAGGGATCGCGCCCGAGGCCGTCGGCGAGGCGATCTCGCTGGCCGCGAATCAACTGGTGCTGCACGACCCGGGTCGGAAGCGCGCCGACTCGCCGGCCAAGCCGATCGGCAGCGTCCATGGCGCCTCGGTGGGCGTGCACGCCTCGGATGCCGCCAACGCCTGGCGGAACATCGCCCGGGTCAGCGACCGCCGCAACACCTACGCCAGCCTGATCGTCGGAGCCTATCACACGGCCGGGCAGTCGGGCGGCCTCAATCCCCAGGGGTACCCGTTCGCCGAGCACCGCGAGAAAGTCCGCAACGTGGCGCCCGAGGCGCTGCTCTCCGAGGCGGAGGCCGCCATCAAGGCGAAGGACCAGGCCCGCGCCTGCGCCTTGGTCCACCGCTACGGCGAGCTCGGCCGCCCGGCCCGGCCGGTCTTCGACCTGTTGCTCCGCTACGCCATCAGCGAGGACGGCGCCCTCCACGCCGAGAAGTATTATCGCACGGTGACCGAGGAGTTCGCCACGACGCGCCCGTCCTTCCGATGGCGCCAGCTCGCCGCGTTGGCCCGCGTCACCGCCAGCGAGTATGGATACCCCGCGCCGGGCGTCGCCGAGGCACGCCGGCTGCTCAAGGTCGATTCGCTGGGTTGAGACGGATCACACAAGAATCCCCCCCTGCCCTCCTTGATCAGGGGGGAGAATCAAAAACGCGCTGTTACCCCGGCACGAAAGCCGCTCAAGTCGTAGGTCAGACTTTAGCCGGACATTCTCAATCTGTCAGGCTCAAGCCTGACCTACTATCTTGCCGGAGTCATGAAGTGCGCCCCCGGGATTGCCTTTGCCGCGCTGCGACTTGAGAAAGTTGTATGAGGTCGGCTCGACCGGGTAATAGACGGGTAGAGGCTCGGCGAGATCGAAGGGTCGGCGTGGTGAAGAACACGGGCATGCATGCGGTGGTTCGAGAGCTTGGCACGCTCTTCCACGAGGGCGCCGTCGGGATGCTCTCGGACGGCCAATTGCTGGATCGGTTCCTGGACCGGCGTGACGCCTTGGCCTTCGAGGCGATCGTCGAACGATACGGGCCGCTCGTCTGGGGCGTCTGCCGCCGTGTCCTCAGGGATCACCACGACGCCGAAGACGCCTTCCAGGCAACTTTCCTGGTCCTCGCCCGGAAGGCGGCTTCGGTCCTGCCGCGGGAGAAGCTCGGCAACTGGCTCTACGGGGTGGCATTCCAGACCGCCATGAAGGCGAGGACGACCCGGGCGAAGCGGCGGGTTCGGGAGCGCCCAGCCTGGGAGATGACCGAACCCGAGGCCGTCCCGGGCGAGGACGCCGACGAATTGCTCTCGCGGCTGGATCGCGAGGTCGCCCGGCTGCCCGAGAAGTACCGCGTGCCCATCATCCTCTGCGAGCTGGAAGGGAAGACCCACCGGCAAGCGGCCGAGCAGCTCGGCTGGCCCGTCGGCACGGTCTCGGGCCGACTATCGAGGGCCAGGGCGCTGCTGGCGAGCCGGTTGTCTCGGCGCGAGGCGACGCTCACGGTCGGGGCGCTCGGAGGGCTGTTGGCTGCTGATCTGGCGCAGGCCGGCGTGCCACCCGAGTTGGTCCGCTCCACGGCTCAAGCAGCGAGCCTATCGACGGCGGGAAAGGCGATGGCGGCGGGGATGGTCTCCGCCCAAGTCGCCGCCCTAACCGGGAAGGTCTTGAAGACCATGTTGCTCAACAAGCTCAAGCTCGCCACGGCGATGCTCCTGGTTGCCATGGCTCTCGCAGCAAGCGGGACGAGCCTGACCTACCGGGCGCACGCCACGGAACCCGCGAATCCAAAGAAAGGCGCCGAGACTCTCGAGGAGCGATCGCATCCGGCCGAGGCGGTGCCAGAGCAGATCTCGCCTCGGGAGGACCAACCGAAACCCGCCGAGGCACTGAAAGAAGACCGACCGAAATCCACCGAGGCGCTGACGCCGAAACAGGACCAACCGAAACCCGCCGAGGCACCGAAGCAGGACATCCCGAAGGACCCAAACCGCCTCACCGGGGTGG
Organism: Isosphaeraceae bacterium; assembly: GCA_021324445.1. Lineage (GTDB taxonomy): Bacteria > Planctomycetota > Planctomycetia > Isosphaerales > Isosphaeraceae > JAJPJC01. The sequence continues at coordinate 12,291 of JAJPJC010000096.1, read as the reverse complement.
ACACGAAGAGCTCGTCTCCGCCGGCCGACCTCCAGCAAGGCGTACACCAACCCACCAAATACTACTGGGGATACTCCTTCACGGCCTCGCCGACGGGGAACGTGGCCTTCGCCTACAAGCCCGAGACCCGAGAGGTGAAGACCCTTCGGCTGAATGCGACGGAGGGACACCCGATCAAGGTGACGCCGAAGGTGGTCCCGCGCACGTGCATCGTGGGGCTGTATCTCGAGGGGCCGAAAATCACCCGGGTCGCGGTCTTCAACATCGAGTCGGGCAAGTGGGCGCCCCTGGACCTGGACGAACCGGCCAGCGGCGTCGTTGAGCCGATCCCCCTGGGCCACGGCGCGTTGGCGTACCAGGTCGGTCGTTTTTTCTATATGTACCCCTCCAGGACATCCACGTGGGATCGTCTGGAGCTCCGGGCCATTGCGCAGGGACAGCCGATCCGGGTGACACCCTGGGAGCTCAAGGGCGCGGGGGTCATGGGGCTGCGTCTCGAGGGGCCGAAGATCACCCGGGTCGCCGTCTACGACATCGGGTCGGGCAAGTGGGCGCCCCTGGACCTGGACGAACCGGCCAGCGGCGTCGTCCAGCCGATGGTCCTGGGCCACGGCGCGGCGGCGTACCAAATCGGTCGATTTATGTATGTATATCTTTCAAAGACAACCACGTGGGGTCGTCTGGAGCTCCAGGCCATCACGAAGGGAGACCCGATCCGGGTGACACCCATGGAGCTCAAGGGCGCGGGGGTCGTGGGGCTGCGTCTCGAGGGGCCGAAGATCACCCGGGTCGCCGTCTACAACATCGAGTCGGGCAAGTGGGCGCCCCTGGACCTGGACGAACCGGCCAGCGGCGTCGTCCAGCCGATGGTCTTGGGCCCCGGGGCGGTGGCGTACCAAGTCGGTCGATTTGTGTATATATACCACACAAAGGCATCCATGTGGGATCGTCTGGACGTCGGTGCCGACGACAGGCAGGGCGCGCCTACGACCAAAGGCCAATGAGGTGTGCGCCGGGATTCCGCGTCCTCGGGCCGGGTGGGAGGACTTCGCCGCTGCGGCGAGGGGCGGCCCGCAACGCGTCGGCCCGTCGGGCGCCGACCGGGCGGCCGACGTGGTCTTGCGGAGACCGAACCGTATAAATCAACAAGCGATCACAACATTCGAAGCGGAGGGCATAGTCCCATGGAAAACCCGGGTCGAACCGAATGCCATCCCGCCGGGAGGCGCGAATTCCTCCGAGGGGCGGGCCTCGCGGCGTGCACGACGGCGCTCGGCGTGGCGGCGCCGGCACGTCGGGTGACGGCGGATTCCGGCGAAGGCGGCAAGGGCGCGGCGCGAGGGCTCGAGGGCCTCGATCCGAAGAACCTGGTCGACGAAGTGAAGGCCCGCAACCTCGATGCGGTGAGCGACGGGGAGCTCTTCCGAGAGGCGGCTGCGATCGTCTCCAGGCCCCCGGCGAGCGGGATGTCGAGCTTCGTGCTGCATGCCCCGCTGGAGGTCATGGCCCGCTACGGGCTGCTCCGCCTGGTCAGCCCGCCCGGGCGCGAGCTCGCCCGGCTTCAGATGATCGCCAGCGCCGCGGCCTACTCGAAGATGACGCCGTTGCCCCTGCCACCGCGCGTGAAGCCGTTCCCGGACCTGAGAGCGGCCTCGGTGGAGCTGGCGCGCACGTTCACCCAGGCGGATGCCGGCGGGATGGAGGCGCTTGTGCTCCAGATCGCCGAGCAATTCGGCACCGCGAGCCTGGTCTCGCTGCTGACCCCGCTTGCGCTGCCCACCCTGACCGGCGCGTCCCACGCCCACATCGGGCTGTGGCTGCTGCTGCGCCACGGCGAGGCGGCCGGCATCGCGGACGCCGCGCTCCTCCGGACCGCGGCTCGGTCCATTGCCTCCCGTCCCAACGACCGGATGAAGAGCTTTTCCGGCATGGCGATCGCCGGCGGTGAGCCGCTCTCAACGCCGCCCGGCGAGATCGCGCGGCAGGTCGCCGCGCAGCTCGCAAACCCGCCCAAGGGCCGGCCCGGGAGTCAGATGAGCATCCGGCCCCTCATCGAAGCCGGCGAGGCGACGGGCAACGCGGACAGCCTCTTCGGCGACCTCATCAAGCACGACCTGGACCGCGCGCAGGTCGACGCGGCGTTCCGCGCGGTGCTCAGGATCTGCGCCCGGAGCATGCTCCAGGACGACGTCAAACAGGACAAGTTCGGCTGGACCCACTGCCTGACCCTGCCACAGTCGGCCTGCGGCCTGGCGAGCCTCAACACCGACCGCAAGCTGGCACTGGCGGCCACGTTGGTCTGGATCACCGCGTACCGGAGCGTGCTCTCGCGCCGCTCCCTGGACCTGGACTGGGCCCCGGAGAAGGTCGAGGGCGCGAGCATTCGCGAGGCGCTCCACACGTCGCCGCAGGTCGCCGCCGGCCGGGTGTGGCATGCCAGCGAATCGGAATGGCCCGAGATCCGGGTCGCGCTGGCGACCGAGGCCTCGATCCGCAACGACCAGCACCTCGTCAAGTACACGCGCGCGACCCTCGACATGGGGTCGTTCGACCCCGGGTACACGCGGCTCTACCTCGCGGCGGCGGCACATCTGTGCGCGCTCTGGATCGCCGAGTGTCCCCGCGAAACCCTGCGCGATCGGCTCCTTGTCGGACGAACCACTCCGTGACGTCCCCGTCGATCGTCGGTCTCGGAACACCGGCTCATGTGCCCAGAGTTCGCTCGAGGTCGGCCAGGATCTCGGCGACGGTTTCGAAGCCGGGCAGGAGTGAGCTGCGCTCCTCATCGCGGAGCCAGCCCAGGACTTTCTTCTCGGCGGAGATGACCGTCGAGTGGTTCCGTCCGCCGAAATAGCGGCCGATCTCGCTGTAGGCGGCACCGGTGTGCTTCCGGGCCAGGTGCATGGCCAGCATGCGGGGATAGGCCAGCGCGCGGGCGCGGCTGTCGGACTTCAGCGCCTCGGCATCGATCTGGAAGAGCTGGCAGACGGCCCGCTCGACGTCGCGCAGCGCCACGGCCTGCGCCGTGTGCCGGATCGTGTCCCGCAGCGCGGCCCGCGCGAGGTTCACGTCGAGCCGCTTGCCGGTCAGCACCGCCTGGGCGATCACGGTGTGCAATGCCCCTTCCAGCTCGCGGATGCTGGCGCGCAGGTGCTCGGCGATGTAGCTGACGACCGCCTCGGGGATATCGACCCCGCGCGCCACGGCCCGCGCCTGGAGGATCGCCCGGCGCGTGGCCAGGTCGGGCGGCTCGATCTTGACGACCATCCCACCCAGGAACCGCGTGACCAGCTCGTCGCTCAGCCGGCCGATCAACCGGGGGTGCTGGTCGGCCGAGAGCACGATCGGGGCGCCCTTGTCGAAAAGGGCGTTGAACGTGTGGAGGAACTCATCCTGGGTGGCGCGCTTCGCGGCCAGGAAGTGGACGTCGTCGACGATCAGGCCGCCGGCGCCGCGGAACCGTCCCCGGAAGCTGCTCAAGGTCCCGGTCCGCATCGCCTCCAGGAAGCTGTTGGTGAACGCCTCGGCGGTGAGCTGGAGGATATTCAGGCCCGGGTGGGCCCGCCGCAAGGCGTGGCCGATCCCTTCGAGGAGATGCGTCTTGCCCAACCCGACGGCACTGTGGATCACCAGAGGGTTGAACGCGGCGCCGGCCGACTGGGCCATCTCGCGCGCCGCAGCGTGCGCCAGGCGGTTGCCGGGTCCGGTCACGAAGCCATCGAGGGTCCGCGCCGGCCGATGGCTCGACGATCCGGTCGCGGGGACCGCCGGTGCGGGCATCCGGTCCCGTGGCTGGGCCTGATCGAGGACAGGATCGGCGGCCGCGCGCCCCGCACGAGGGAACCGTCGGGGCGTCGTCGCGGGACCCGGCTCGGGACCGCTGGGCGCGACCGTCGGGAACGAGAGCGGGGCCTTGGGATTGCCCGGCATGGGGACCTTCACCGTCGGCCGCCGGCGGGGCTCGGCCTCGGGCTCGCCGCCGGCCGGCCCGACCACATCACCCAGCGGCGGCTCCCCTTCGTCGCGGACCTGGATCGACAGCCGCAACGGCCGACCGGCGACCGCCTCGGCCGCCTCCAGCAGGCTGGTCGTGTAGTGGCGGCCGATCCAATCGCGGAAGAAGGCGTCGGGGACACGGACTTCCAGCGCGTCGCCCTCGCCGTTGAGCCCCAGGCGCACGCCGTCGCCGAACCAGAGGCCGAACCGCGACTCACCCACCCGCTCCGACACGGCCGCGCGCAACGCGGATTCCGCAACCGCCGGGCCACCAGCCGACACTGTGGCCAATGCCCCCAGCCGATCCCGCCCCTGTCCAGGGTGTCCCGCCATGGCTTTACCCCCGCGACCGGTGCCGACACCCAAGGAGATGCTCGGACGATCGATCGCTGTGTGCAACGGCTGGGGGGATCCCTCCGACGGGATGTGTCATCCCGAGAACACCGATTCATCCGGATGCGCCGAGATGACCGAGCCCCCAAGGTCTTGCCATGATCCACCAGCCAGGAGGATATGCGCTCTATGGTGGAGATTGTCAAAGACGGGGAGTGGGCAATTGGACGGGGACCATGAGCAAGGCGCGAACTTTGGCGGACGTGCGGCCTGGCCGGGCGGTCTACCGGCGCGAGACGGAGTCGAACTCCCTCACGCGGCCTTCGGCCACAACCCCAGAAGAAGGGCCGATTCCCGATGCCGGATTCCAGATTCTAAATTCCAGATTCCTCCCCATGTGGAAGAGAAGGGGCCGATTCCCGATGCCTGCCCATTTGGAATCAGGAATCTGTCATTTGGAATTGCCAACACGCGTGCACGGCGCGGAAGTCTTCGGCAGGTCGACTCTAAGAATTCTTCCGGATGGCTCGGCGTGCGTCCGGACCGCGAGACGCGAGGAGTTCCCGGACCTTCGGGTGCAGTGCAAGGTCGCAGATCCATCGGACGGGAAGCTCCGAGTAGGAGCGGCGCAACTCGTCCGCGGCGAAGACGGCCAGCTCGAGATCCCCCCGCAGGCTGAGGCCGACCGCTTGTGGGAAAGCGGCTTCTCGCATCCGGTTCGATGCCGGGCCGAAGACCGTCTCCAACATGGGTGAGGCCCACACCCCCTGGCGCTGGTTTCCCGGCAAGTAGACGGGCTGCTCAAGGGTGATCGGGCGCCCCAGCATCAGCCCCGTGATGTGCGGGGTCGCGAGGGTCGTCAGAGGATATCGGTTCAGATGCGCCCAGTCGCCAATCCGGACCGGCTTGGACAGCGCCAGTCCCTGGGATCGAAATGCCTTTTCCGTCAGCTCGAGGCAGTAGAGCGCCGCATCGTCCAGGCGGAACTCGGAGTCGAACGGCACCTGCTGCTGGAAAACCTCGCGGCAATAGCCGATCACTCCGGGAATGTGGCGGCGGTACTCGGGCTTCAGTCGCTTGACGCCCAGGGGGCCGACGCAGTCGAGCATCCAGACCTCGAACGGCTGGCGCTGGATCCCGTCTGACGAGCAGTCGTAGACCACCGGCGATCCCTCCTCGATCGCGACGATGCCGGTATGCGAGAATGGGCTTCCCGTCGCCCTGGCGATGAACCGGCTCAAAGGAAAGATGCCGCACAGGGTCCGGGCATCGCCGAGCCGGAAGACGATGTCTCCCTCCCGAAGCACGGCCCGACCCCAGCGGCCCCACCGGGCCATTGCCGGGGTCATAGGCAGCGGCGGGAGCTGTCCGGCCGACCGGGCGCGGCTCGCGGCCGGGCCCCAATAATTGCCCGACCAGGTGGGCGGTTTCATCCAGTCGGTCGCTTCCGCCGCTCCCCGCTCGTAGGTCGCCAGCGCGATCATCCAGCAGCAGAACCAGGTCAAAGGAAGCCTCCCGGCGCGTCCTGGAGAGATCGTGCCAGAGCGTCCTGCACCGTCCCGGGACGTCGTCTCGTCCCCGGGAGACCTCCGTGCAGGGAACCGGCTTCGGCAGAGCCGCCGAAGCGGTGCTCAGGAGCTTCACACTGGAACTCTACCATACGGACACCATCCACCTGGCCGAAGATCACTTTTTGGCCCTGGCCCCGTCCAGCCCCGAGTCGCCGGACGGAGCCGGCTCCTACAAGGACGTGAACCGCCGGTCTTCTTGTAGGAGGCGGCTCCGTCCGCCGATCTCCACTCAACCCTCGCCTGCCTCGACGACGGCGGCGTCCAGCGAGCGGGACTCCCGGCCGTCGCCATGGGCGGCCGGCATCGCCTGGTCCGACCGCGCCCGGCGGGTCCCGGAGCCGATCAGCCGCTCGCCGAGGACGTAATAGATCGGGATCACGAACCGCCCGAGGATCGTGCTGACCGCGATCCCAAAGGCGATCACGACCCCCAGGGAGTTGCGGCTGTACGCCCCGGCGCCTGTGGCCTGCGCCATCGGCAAGACGCCGAAGACGAACGCGAACGAAGTCATCAGGATGGGCCGCAGCCGCTGGCGGGCCGCCTCCTTGGCCGAGTCGATGATGCTCATCCCGTGCTTCTCGATCAGCTCCACGCCGAACTCGACGATCAGGATCGCGTTCTTCGTCTCCAGGCCGATGAGCATCACCAGCCCGATCTGGCCGAAGACGTCCAGCGGCATGTCATACAGCCAGAGCCCGACCATCGCGCCGAAGGTCGCCAGGGGCACCGTCAGGATGATGACCATCGGGCGGATCCAGCTCTCGTAGAGCGCCGCCATGAAGAGGAAGACGCAGATGACCGAGAGGGCGAAGATATAGGTCGCCATGTTGCCGGTCTTCTGCTCCTGGTAGGTCGTGCCGGTCCATTCGTAACCGAAGCCCTCCGGCAGCACCTCGGCGGCCACTTCCTGCATCGCGCCGATCGCCTGGCCCGAGCTGTATCCGGGGGCGGGCTGCCCGGTAATCCGGGCGGATGTGTACATGTTGTAGTGCGGCACGTCGATCGGCCCGAGCTTGTACTTGACCTGACCGAGGGCGCTCAAGGGCACCTTGTCCCCCTTGTGGTTCAGGACGTACAACCGGGCGATGTCATCAGGCCGGTGGCGGTCGCGGGCCTCGGCCTGGACGATGACCTTCCAGGTCTTGCCATAGAGGTTGAAGTCGTTGACGTAGTAGGCCCCCAGGTTGGTCTGGAGGACGCTGAACACGTCGGAGACGGGGACATCGAGACGGCGGGCCTTGACGCGATCGATGTCGAACTGCAACTGGGGCACGCGCGCCGAGAAGGACGTGAAGACGCCTGTGAGCTCGGGCCGCTTCCGGGCCGCGTCCAGGAACCTGTCGGTGACCGACGCCACGGCCTCGACCCCCTTGCCCTCGCGATCCTCGATCATGAAGTCGAACCCGCCGGTGGAGCTGAGCCCCTGGATGGGCGGGGGCTGGAGGACCGTCACCCTCGCGTCGCGGATCTGCTCGGAAAGCCTGCGCTGGAGCTCGCGCGCCAGGCCGACCGCGCGGCGCTCCGGCGCGGTCCGGTGGTGCCACTCCTCGAGCATGACGAACGCGGTGGCGGTGTTGGTCTGGTTGATCGCGGTGACGGCGTTGTAGCCGTCGAGGAGCAGGACATCGCGGACGCCGTGGAGCTCGCCGGCGATCTGGCCGACGCGCCGGGCGGCCCGGCTGGTCGGCTCCCGGGTCGTACCGTCGGGCGTCTGGAGGGCGACGATCAAGTAGCCCTGGTCCTCGGTCGGGATGAAGGCCTTGGGGCGCTCGTAGATCAACCAGCCGGTCAGCGCCAGCAGGCCGAGCGAGGGCAGGACGATGGTCCACCAGTGGTGGGCCCCGAAGTCGAGGAACGAGTCGTAGGAGTCCTCGACCCACTTCAAGCCGCGGTTGAACCACCGGAACGGCGGGAACTTGGTCTCGCCGTGCTTGGGCCGCAAGAACAGCCGGGCGATCGCCGGGGTGAACGTCAAGGAGTTGAACGCCGAGAACAGGAAGGAGAAGACGATCGTCAGGGCGAACTGGTTGTAGAGCCGGCCGGTCAGGCCCGGGATGAACGCCACCGGCACGAACACCGCCGCCAGGACCAGGCCGATCGTGACGATCGGCGCCGTGATCTCGGCCATCGCCGCCCGGGTCGCCTCCAGCGGCCCCAGCCCGCGCTCGAGGAACTTCTCGATGTTCTCCACAACGATGATCGCGTCGTCGACCACCAGGCCGATCGCCAGCACGAGCCCGCACATCGTCAGCGTGTTGATCGAGAATCCGAACGCAGCCATCATCGCGAACGTGGCCACGAGCGAGACGGGGATCGCGATCATCGGGATGATGGTGGCGCGGAAGCCCTGGAGGAAGATGAACACGACGATCAGCACCAGGCCGAACGCCTCGATGAGCGTGTCCCACACCTCGGTGATGTTCTCGCGGACGTAGAGGGTCGTATCGTAGGCGATCCGGTATTCGAGGCCGTCGGGGAAGTTCCGGGCCACGCGGTCCATCTCCTGGCGGACCTGCTTGACGATGTCCAGGGCGTTGGCGTCGGCGAGCTGGTAGATCGGGATCGTGCCGGCGGGCTTGCCGTTGAGCCAGCCGGCCGTCTCGTAGTTCTCCGAGTCAAGCTCGACACGCGCGACGTCGGCGAGGTAGACGATCGAGCCGTCGTCGTTGCGTCGGACGACGATCTTCTCGAACTCCTCGACCTTCGAGAGCCGTCCCTTGGACGTGACCGGGTACTCGAACCGCTGGCCGGGAGGAGCTGGCAGGCCGCCGATCTTTCCCGAGGCGGCCTGCTTGTTCTCCTGCTGGATCGCCTCGACGACCTCGCTGGGCGAGATCCGCTGGTTGGCCATCCGGTCCGGGTCGAGCCAGATGCGCATCGCGTACTTGCGGCCGAAGGGGTTCACGTCGCTGACGCCCGGGATCCGCTTGAGCGCGTCGACGACGTTGATCTGCCCGTAGTTGTCGAGGAACGTCGCATCATACCGGCCATCGGGTGACACGAGGTTGACGACGCAGACCATGTTGGTCGAGGTCTTCTTGACCGTCACCCCGAACTGCTTCACCTCCGGCGGCAGGCTGGTCTGGGCCGTCGACACCTTGTTCTGAATGTCGACGGCGGCGATGTCCTGGTCGTAGCCGACATCGAACGTGGCGATGATGTTGGCCAGGCCGTTGGAAGTGCTGTCCGAGTTGAAATAGATCTGCCCCTTCACGCCGTTGATCTGCTGCTCGATCGGGGTCGTGACGGTGTCGGCGACGGTCTGGGCATCGGCGCCGGTGTAGGTCGTCGTGACCTGGACCTGGGGCGGCACGACGTCCGGGTAGAGCGAGATCGGCAGGACGAAGATGCAGATGCCGCCGACGAGCAGCATCAGCAGGGCCAGCACGGTGGCGAAGATCGGGCGGCCGATGAAGAAGTTGACCATGGCAGTTCTCGCTCCGGTGGCCGTGAATCGGCATCGATGGGAGACCCGGGCCGTTCGCGGCCCGGGCCTGGTCGAAGGTCAGGGCTTCCGGCCGGGCTCGCGGGGCGTTCCCGCGTCGGAGCTGCCCTTCTTCACCGCTGGGCTCGGCTCGGGCACTCGGAGGGTCTCGGGCGATGCCGGTTCGGCCTTGACCGTTATCCCGGGGCGGACCAACTGCAGCCCCTCGACGATCACCTGCTGGCCGGGCTGGATGCCCGATTCGAGGACGCGCAGGCCCTCGTAGACGAAGGTCGCCCGGACCGTGGCGACCGCCACCTTGCCCTGGCCGTCGACGGTATAGACAGTCGGACCGGCCTGGGTCTCGATCACGGCCTGCTCGGGGACGACGACCGCGTCCCGGGCCTCGCCGACCTTGACGTCGGCCTTGACATACTCGCCGGGCAGGAGGGTCTTCTCCGGGTTGGGGACCTCCGCCTGGACCCGGAAGGTGGAGGTCGTCGAGTCGATCGTGTTGTCGATGACGGTCGCCCTGCCGGGGAAGCGGCGGGCCTCCTCGCCTTCGAGGCCGGGGCGGTAGACCTCGACCGGAAGCCCCTGGGCGATCAGTCGCGCCGCCCGGTCGAGGTATCGGGAGGCCGCCTGGATGTCGACTCCCATCGGGTCCAGTTGCCGGACCACAGCCAGCTCGGTGTAATCGGAGCCGCCGCCCCCGGTCGCAGGGCCGACGAGGTTGCCCAGCTTGACCTGGGCCAAACCGATCCGCCCGTCGATCGGTGAGGACAATCGGCAATAGCTCAGGTTGATCTCGGCGTCGATGACCTGGGCCTTGGCCGCGTCCACGTCGGCCTGAGCGGCCAGGATATTCGTCTGGTAGTCGGCCTTGGCCTGATCCAGGCTGGCCGTGTCGGCCTCGACCTGCGCCGCGTCCTTCTTGCGCATCGCCTGCTTGCGCTGGACATCCTCGACGGTGGCGGCATTGCGCTTCAGCAGCGCCTGCTCGCGCCGCTCCTCGACCTCGGCGAGTTCGAGCAGGGACTGGCTGAGCGCGACCTGGGCCGCCCCGACCTCCCGCGCCTTGGAGTCCCGTGCCTTCTTAAGCGAGGCCTCGGCCTGCTCCAGTTTGGCCCGGGCTCCGGCGAGCTGGGCCTTGAACGGCTCCTCGTCGATGACGAACAGGAGCTGGCCCTTCTTGACGTCGGCTCCCTCCTGGAAATGGATTTCCTTGAGGAAGCCGCGCACGCGGGCGCGGATCGAAACTTCCTGGAGGGACCGGCTCGTCCCGATCGGCTCGGCCATGATCGGGACGGTCATCCGACGGGCTTCGACGACGGAGACCACCGGGGGCGGCGGGGCCCGCTCCGCCCCGGCCCGAGGCGAGCAACCCGCCATCGTGGTCCATGCCCAGGCCATTCCCAGGGCGAGCCACCCGGCTGCCTTCGGCCCATTCTGCTCCAGTTCGGTCATGATCCCTCCCCACCTCAAGCGGACCACTACGGGCTGCGCCGTGTGGGGCAGTCGCCCCCGGCTGGCAGCGGGCAGCCGGGGGCGGCTGACCCACAAACCACTGATCCGCCGCGCCATGTGCAAGACAGACCGGAAAAAGGTCGCTGCTGCCGGGGCCAACGTGACCGGAGACGCTCCCGCCTGACCTTCGAAGTCATCATTGGAACGACCTCAGCCTTGCAAATCGGAGCGGGATTATCAAGCGAGCCCTCGATTTGCCCTGCGGCCGACGGCCTGAGGGCGCTTGGGAACTGGGGTGCGCCGGGTTACGTTGCGGCCTCCTGGTTCATCCGCCGGCTGCGGTGGGCGGCCTGCTTCGCCCTGTTCCCGCAGATCGCCATGCTGCACCATCGCCGGGCGCGCCCGCGCGTGCGATCCACGAACAGGAGCGTGCAGGTCGAACCCTCGCAGATCTTCACATATTGAAAATCTTCGTTGCAGAGAAATTTGGCGAGTTCCTCGCCGATCGGCAGCAACAGCGATTCTGGGGAGCGCCATCGCCGGAACGTCTTCAACTCCAGGACGGAAGCTCCTGCTGCTGTTTCGGCCACAATCTGAACGAATCGTTCGTCGCGGTCGAGCAGGCGGTTCAACGGCTCCAATTCACGCAGGTCGTCAGCCCCGAGCCTCCGACCCCTCCGCGCCATGACGAACCCTCGGAACCATTCGCGCAGGTTCCGAGCCTGGGCCGCGACGCCATCGAACTCGCCCGGCATCGCCCGGGCCTTCAAGGCCTTCAGCGCCTTCGCCGGCACGAGCCGCGCCTGTTCCAGCCAGGCGAGCAAACCGGCGCCGTCGTCGATCCAGTCGACCTGCTCGTCCACCGGGGTGGCCAGGGTGTTGAGGAAATCGAGGCCGAGCGAGCCAGCTATGAAGATCGCCGGCTGTTTAGGATTGCTCATCCGATCCCGCCCAGCATTTCTTTTGATAACCCGTTAAAATCCACTTGACAGGTTACGGAACGCACCATAATCTGTCAAGTGGACTCTGTCCGGTTGCGAGATCGACAGCGTGGACTGCGACCTGTGGCTCAATTCAGCCACTCCCGGAATCACCGTAGAGATAGTTCAAACCGTTCTGCCGTTATCGGCAAGGTTACCAACCCCGAGGAGAGTCGAGGTGACTTCCGTTCGATACCGCACGATCGACGTCGAAGGGCTCGACGTCTTCTATCGCGAGGCCGGGAATCCCGAGGCGCTCAAGCTGCTGCTGCTCCACGGGTTTCCCAGCTCGAGCCACATGTTCCGGGACCTCATCCCGCGCCTGGCCGACCGCTGTCACGCCATCGCGCCCGACCTCCCGGGCTTCGGCCGCACGGCGATGCCGGCGCGGGACGAGTTCGGCTACACGTTCGACAATCTCGCCCGGGTCGTGGTGCGGTTCACCGAGCTCGTCGGCTTCGATCGATTCGCGCTCTACGTCTTCGACTACGGCGCGCCGACGGGCTTCCGCATGGCGATG
>JAJPJC010000081.1 GCA_021324445.1 Isosphaeraceae bacterium | reverse complement strand
TCCGACCTCGGGGGCCGAATTGGGCCACGGCCAGCCCGGTGGTGAGGACCAGGAGGAAACCGAGTGCACAAACGATCGGGCGTTTCCGGATCATGGGTCTGCCGTGGGGCAAGGGCCTCAGTGAGGGTGGCCGTGGCCGTCGCCGGCCGCCTTGGCGTGGTTCTCACTGCGTTCGACCAGTTCGAGCAGGAGCCGGTGCGCGTCCAGGAATCGGGGGGCTTCTTCCAGCGACTTGAGGACCTCGCGGCGGGCCTCGTCGCGGTTCCCTTTCTGGCTCAGGAGCCTGGCCAGACGGTAATGGACCTCGGCGGGGTCGGACTCGTCGAGCAGGGCGACGGCGCGGTAGGCGGTGACCGCCTCATCGATCGCGCCGAGCTGCTCGGCCGCCCGGGCCAGCCCGCGATGGGGGGCCGGGATCATCGGGTTGACCGCCAGGAGACGCCGGGCGTCCGTGGCCAGCTTGCGCCAGTCCTTTTCCGCCTCGTCCAGCTCCAGGAGCCGCAACAGCGCGGGGCTGGCACTGCCGTCCCGGGCGGTCAGCTCCTCGAGGGCCTGGCGCTCGGCGGCGGGATCGGACAGGCGGCGGTGGACGGTGGCCAGCATGATGTACGCGTTCTCCGGCCCGACGTATTCCGGATAGAGTCCCTTGAGCTTCCCGATGGCATGCTTGGCCCGTGCCCACTTCTGTTCGGCCACAAACCGGGCGGCCAGGCGTCGCCAGCCATGGAAGCTCTTGGGGTGCGATTCCAGCCACGTGGCGATTGCCGCGGAATCGGCATCGCCAGGCAGGTCCGGCTCCTCCCAGGTCGCTTCGGGGGCGACACGTCCGGCGCGCTCGCGGGCGAACCGAGCGAAGTCTCGATCTAATTGTTCTAGCGATGTTTTCGTCCGACGCGGCAGGGTCTCGTTGATCGGGGACCCACTCCCGAGGTCATCGAGCACGCCCTTGACGGCGTCCAGGCCAAAGCGCTGCACGAGGAAATCCACCGCCAGGGCCGATTCATAATAGGCGAACTGGAGGTGCAACGGCGTCTTGGAGGACAGGAACGCCGAGCTGAGCTGGCTCATCGGCGTCAGCTCGGGTCCCAGGATCATGGCGCGGAACCTGGGATTCAGCGCGCTGCCCCAGGCGGGGTCGGCCTGCTCCTCCTCGTAGACCGAGATCCCCTCACTGAGCCATCGCGGCATCTTGTTCCGCGTCTTCGAAAGCGTCACAACATGGCAGAATTCATGCCAAAGGACGGCTTCCCAGTTCGAGGGATGAGCTCCCTGGGACGCGGGGCTGTTCGCCGTGACCACCCGGCCGAAGCAGACCCCCAGCAGGCCGTCGGCACCGGGCAAGCCGAAGGTCCGCACGGCGAACTCTCGCCGCTGCGGGAAAATCTCGACGATGACCGGCTCCGGTACCGAGGCGCCGTACTTGGCGCAGAGCGTCTGTTTCGCGCGGCGCAAGAGGTCCAGGACGCGCCGACCGTAGAGTTCCGCCTCGCGCGGCTCCATTCGCACGAGGAATCCGTCCTGCTGAAGTGTCCGGAACCCGGCGAGCCGGTCGCGGAGGGTCGTGAGGTTGTAAGCGACTACGTTGTAGGCATCCTTGGCGAAGATTTCGGCAGCGAGCGTCCAGCCTTCGGTCTCCTCGCCCAGGCGGAGCAGGTCCTGGCAGAGCTGGAGCCGGGCGGGCCGGTAGTCGGGGTCGAGCTCGAGGGCCCGCCGCTGGTAGGCGGAGCCCTCGGCGAAGCGATACTTCTGCGCCAGCTTGCGGCCGATGAGGTGGTCGACCTCGGGGTTCGTCGCCCAGGTTGCCAGGGCCGATCGCCGCGCGGCGGCCTCGCCGTCGCGGTCGTTCCGCAGGTGGGCCAGCACGGCCTGGTAGGCAAAGGCCCTCGGCTCGTGGGGGTTGACGGCCCGGACCTGCTCGAGCATCCGGGCGGCGTCCTCATACTTCTCGGAGTCGATCAGATGGTCGGCCTGGAGCAAAAGGCTGTCGACGTGTCGCGGATTGAGCTTCAGGGCCTCGGTCAGCTCCCGGGCGGACCCGGCGGAATCCTCGGCCGAGTAGGCGCGCGCCAGCAGGTAGTGGAACCGCGGGTCCTCGGCGGCCGGCTTGGGTGCCTTGCGGAGCGTCTCGGCGGCCAGGGCGAGGTCCTGCTTCTCCAGCGCCAGCTCGGCCGTGGCCAGATAGGCTTCGACGTAGTCCGGCTGCTCCTTGATGGCCACGTCGAAGAAGAGGTCGAGGACCTTCTTCGCATCGGCGCCGCGGAGCAGGAAGTATCGGCCGAGGGCGATTCGCCCCTCGGGCGTGGCATGCCGCTGGGGCGAGCCCATGACCACGCGCTCGAGCATCTCCAGCTCCCGCGGGACGTCCTCCGCCCGGCCGTTGTAACGGTAGACGTCCAGGGCCTGGAGGTGCAAGGCAACGCTGGCCGGGAACCGCCGCAGGGCGTTTTCCAGCGAGGCCAGCGCCTGGGGATACTTGCCGCGCGCCAGCTCGGCCGCGATTTTCAGGGTCCGCCACCGCTCGCCCCAGCCGATGCCGGCGATCTCCTGCTCGGCAAGCTGGGCGCACTCGTCGTACTTGCCGGCGCGGAAAAGCGCTTCGGCTTGTTCCAGCTCGGCGGCGGTTGCGGACGATGACCAGGCGGCGAGGCAGCAGAGCAGGGGGGCGATCGTCCCGATCCGGTTGGCCCTCAATGGCCCAGGGAAGTCTCGCTCCGGAGAGGGACGGCGTCCGACGAACATACCCATAAGAGAATTCCCGGCCGATCAGTCGCGGATTCCCACGAACGAGTTAGGATCGATTATAGCCCCGATCCGAACCGATTTGACAAGGTCCAACCCATCAATCAAAGAGGGACTGTCCTCCGAGCTGTCTTGGCCTACGGCTTCCAGCCCAGCAGGTCCTGACTGACTTTGAGCCCAATGGCGAGCTTGATGAACTCGGCATGGAGCGTGGCGTCCATGCGCTGGGATTCGGCGAGCCGGGCATAGGCGTTGAGGAACTGGTTCTGGACTTGCCAGAGGTCGGGTTCGAGTCCCAGGAGGGCGACGGCCACCAGCAGCCGCTCGGCGCGCGCGGTGATGTCGGCCACGTCGGCGTGGCAGTCCAGCTCCTCGATGGTCTGGAGCAGCGACTCGGACAGGGTCTTCTCGAAGAGGTCGCGCTCGGGCTGGTAGTTCCAGGCGCGGCCCCGATCGCAGAGACGCTCGATGACGTCGAGCGAGACGGTCTCGCCCCGGCCCAGGCGGGTGATCTGGTCGTGGAGGTGCAGGTCCAGGTACGCCGACGCGGCGGCGTGGAGGGGCTTGGGGATCGGGTAGCTCAACTGACCCAGGCGATTGAGCAGCTCTTCATCCTGATTGGCCAGCCGCTCAAAGGTCCGCTGATAGTCGGCGAAGCGATCCTCCAGGACGATGGCGATGATCCGCCGCTGCTCGTCGCGGAAGAGGTCGTCGAGCCGGTGCGCCCGGCCGGGGAACTCTCGGGCAACCAGGTTGGTCACGTCGGCCAGCGATCCGCAGCGGTAGGTCTCCAGCAAGCGGGTCTTGAACGCTTCGAACGCCTCCGGCTCCACGTCCTGACTGAGTACCGCGTGGAAGTCGAGCCCGCCGAAATGGACGACCACGAACCGGGCCTCGGCCTGGTTGCAGGTCCGTCGCGAGCGGACCCGCAGCCCGCCGACAGCCAGGTGGCCGCTCCCCCGGCCTCGCACTTCGTGGTCGATCGTCCCCACATCGAAGGAGTAGACCCGCTGCGGTCCCTCCGCGCCGTGCAGCCCATAGATCAGACTGATGGCGACGTGCGCCAGGACGCGGTCGAGGTCGACGACTCCCGGCCGGACGAGCTGCTCCCAGACGCCCCGTCCGTCCCGGTACCGCCCCAGGTTGCTCGGCGCCGCCGCCAGCGCCGCGAGGAACTCGGGCTCGAAATCGCGCTGGAACTGCTGGGCCAGGTGGATCGCCCGGGCGGCATATTGCAGGCACTGCACCGGCTCGATCCCGCTGAGCTCGTCGTGGAACCAGCCGCATGAGGTGAACATCAGCATGGCGTCGAGCTGCATCTCCAGCAGGCGGAGGGCATCGCTGACCTGGGTGGCGTCCAGGTCGGGGTGCCCGTGCCGGGCCAGCAGCGTGCCGATCGCCTCATCATCCTTGCCCGGCTCGGGCTCGGCCGGATCGTGCTCGCGGCTGAGGATGACCTGGATATAGGCGTTGCGCGCGGCCCAGGGGTTGGGGAAGCACTCGCGGCCCCGCGTACTGAAGAGATGGTCGAGCTGCACCTTGAGCCCATCGAGGGCGGCACGGAGCGGCCCGCGCCACCGTTGATGCCAGTCGCCGCGGAAGCGACAGCCGCAGTCGGCGCGCCAGCGCTCGACGCCATGAGCGCAGCTCCACGAGCTGTTGGGGTGGATCTCCACCTCCCACTCCGGGGGATGGAGTTCCAGGAACTCGCCGTAATTGGTGAGGCGCACCTCGGGGTGCTGGGCCAGGCGATTCAGCGCATAGGCCAGGGCCATGTCGCCGTGGGGATGATGGTGGCCGTAGGACTCGCCGTCGGTGGCGATGTGCATCAACTGGGCGTGCTCGCGCCTGGGGTCGAAGCCCTGGAAGAGGCGCTCGAGGAACCGTTCGCCGCTATCGAGCAGGCGTTCGAAGGCCACCTGGCGCGCCACGATCGCGTCGTAGAAGAACAGGACGATCGACCGGCCCGAGGGAAGCCGGCACAGGTAGGCCCGCGAGGGATCGATGCCGTCGGGGACTTCCTGCCAGTCCTTGGTGCCCAGCTTCCGCCACCGCCGCGCCTGCCGCGGCGCCAGGATCGTGAACCGGATGCCGGCCTCCGCCAGCACCTCCAGCGTCTCAAGATCCACGGCTGTCTCGGCCAGCCACATCCCCTCAGGACTACGGTCGAACCGGTGGCGGAAGTCGGCGATCCCCCAGGCGACCTGGGTCTCCTTGTCGTGGCGGCTGGCCAGGGGCATGATCAGGTGATTGTAGTTCTGAGCCAGGGCGTTGCCGTGGCCCCGCCGCCGCTGGCGGCTGAGCCGATCCGCCTCGACGATGCCCCGGTGCACTTCGGGGGCCTGGGCGGCGAGCCACTGCAAGAGCGTCGGGCCGAAATTGAAGCTGATCCAGGCGTAGTTGTTCAAGAGGTTGCTGATCCGGCCCGCGCCGTCGAGCAGCCGCGCGCGGGTATTGGGCGCATAGCATTCGCGCGTGATCCGCTCATTCCAGTCGTGGAACGGCGCCGCGGTGTCCTCGACCTCAACGACGTCGAGCCAGGGGTTCTCGCGGGGCGGCTGATAGAAGTGGCCGTGAATGCAAATGTATCGGGGATAGCTCATGCCTGGAACGGTCCCCAGGGGACTCGATGGCGAGTTGGATCAGCCGGTGGGACGTGCCGTCGGATCACGCCGGTTGGGGGAAGGGAAGCTCGCTCACAGTCGCGACGGCCGGCTCCGCCCCATCCACGGCCTCGACCTGCACCACGGTGCCGGCGCGGGCGTGGCTGGTCCGGATCAGGGCCAGGGCCAGGGGCCGGCCCCGCCACGGCACGACGGCCGCCGACGTCACCACGCCGACCCGTTTGCCGTCGGCCTGGAGGGTCGAGCCAGGACTCGGGCAGACCGCGTGCGGCTCGAGCCAGAGCCCCTTGAGGACCTGGTTCACGTGCCCCAGCGCATCGATCCGCGCGACGGTCTCCTGACCGAGATAACACCCCTTGACGAAGCTGATCGCGCGGTCGTCGCGGCCGATCTCCTGCGGCAGGTTCTTCTCGGTGACCTCCTTGCCGAAGACCGGTGTCCCGGCCTCGATCCGCAGCGCCTCGAAGGTCGACGGATCCAGTTCCAGCAGTTCCAGGGCCTGCCCGCGGTCCCTCAAGAGCTCGCCGATCGTCTGGGCCGCCCGGCGGTCGCCGATCAGGGTCAAACCGGGCAGGCCGGCCGGGGATTCGCGGATGATCCGGACCGCGCACCCCCCCAGATCGGACGAGAGATGCGCGTAGTCGACCTCGTCCGGCACTGGAGAACCGGCCCGCCGCACCAGCTCGGCGGCTGCGGCGCCGGCCAGGTGCAGCTCGAACGTCTCCACGGTGCGATCGTCGATCGCGACGTCGTCGAAGACGCCGTACTTGTGGAAGTGGGGCAGAGCCAGCTCCATCCCACCGGGATCGGAGCGTACCAGGACCCGGTCCTCGGTGATATGGAGGATCACGTAGGCCATCGTCTTGCCTTGCGGGCTGGTGACGAAGGCCTCGCAGCCGCGGCCCGCCTCCAGCCGCTTGACTTCGTTCGTTGTCAAGTTGTGCAGGAACTTGGCCCGGTCCGGACCCGACACCTCGATCCGGACCCGGTCCGAGCGGTCGCTCAGACCGACATGCGCCGCGATTGCTTCGAACCGCTGTGATTCAGCCATCGATTGTTTTCTCGTCCCTCACGCGGTCTTCGGCCGTAACCCGAGCGGGATTCCCAATTCCAGATTCCAGAATAGCCGGAAAGCCTCCGTTCGGGAATTTGGAAGTGGCTGAGCATCGTGGGACCGCTTCACGGTGGTTTGCTCCCCAAAGACTGGTCCGTCTGAAATGAGAGTCCTCAGGTAAACTGTGCCCAGGAGGGGCCCAGGAAGAAACGACGGATCCGCGACGAAGTGGCGCGCCTGCCATCCTATCACGATTCACCCACCTCGTGAGCCGGTCCGGGATCTCCGATTGCGTTCCTCCTCGTCTGGGGACATAATCCGCCTCGCCATTGGAACCGACCGGCCGCTTTCCAAGGCGGGTCGCAGAGCATCCCGTCGCGCCGGGCCTGCCGCTTCATCGCGGCCTGCGGTCCGGTAGGGTACTCATCCCGAACCTTCCCGCGTCGCGATCTCACGATGGATCCGGAGAGACGCTATGCGCCTGAACCGGTACTGGTGGACAGTCGGCTTGTGCTTGGCTCTGGCCTGGAGCGGGTGGTGCCTCCGTGCCCGGTGGTACCAGTCTGGAGACGGCCAACAGGGGCGCGAGCAGAACCCCACCCCGGCACGGGTTCTCCCCGCGCCGCCGGTCGCGCCTGAGCCGGTCGAAGCCGTGACGGAACCCCAGGAGCTGCCCGGTCCCGACCCGGGCTTGACCGCCTTGCCCGAGTACAGTGCCAGCTCGCCTCGACCGGAGGACCTGCCCGGTCTGGAGGACTTCTCCAATCGTGCCCCGGCACCTCCTGCCTCGACCGACCCGAGCGACAGCCCGCTCAGGCCCGAAGATCGGCCCGTCGTGCCAGGTGAGCCGGCTGAGGAGAATCCCGCGCTGGCGCAGGCCATCCGGCTGGGCGATCTGGCCCAGCGCGCCGGTCGGCTGGCCGAGGCCGAGCGCCACTTCCTCGCGGCGGTCGAGGCGCCGGGTCCCCAGTCCCTTGAGCCGAGGAGACGGCTCGCCGGGGTCTTCTGGCTCGAAGGGCGGTTCGACGAGGTCCGCACACTGGCCGAGGAGATCTGGGGCGCGGCAATCCGGGCCGGTGAGACCGGCGAGGCCGAGGCCATGCTTCAGTTCCACCTGGCACTCGGCCTGAATCCCTTACCCGTCGTTCGGATTCGCGAAGCCCTCGAGCAGGCTGTCGCGCAGTCTCCCGAGGATGACCGCGTCTGGCTGGGTCGGGCCAATCTCGCCATCCGCGACGGCCGGCTCACCGAGGCCGAGTCGTGGCTTCATGCCTGCCTCCGCCGACGGCCCGACGACCCGGCGGTGTGGCGCGCCCGCCTGGAGTGGGCCTTGGTGGCCCATCAGGTTGCCGAGGCGCGCGCGGCCCTCCGCCACCTGCCTTCCGGCGCGTTTCCTCCGGGTCGCATTTCCGAGCTCCGGGCCTGGTTCGCGGCCCACCGGGGCGACACCGAGACGGCACGGCGGGCGCTCGAGAACGCGGTCGGGGCCGATCCCGGGAACCTGGCCGTGCTCGAACGCCTGGCCTCACTCGCCACGGAAGCCGGTCGAGCTGAGGAAGCGGCGCGGCTCCGCCGCCGCAAGGCCGATCTCGACCGGGCCCTCGACCGCTATCGCCGGCTCTTTCGCGAGGGACACCCGACCCAGAATGTGGCCGAGATGGCTCGACTGGCCGAGACCCTGGGCCGCCGGTTCGAAGCGACCGGGCTCTGGTACGTGGTCCTCCGGCGCGACCCGGGCGACGCGGAGTCGCGAGCCGCGCTCGACCGCCTGGCACATGCCGAGTCCGCCCGCGAGACGTCCAGCCGGTCGCTCGCCGACCTCCTCGCGGACGAGCTGCGCCGGGCCACGCCGAGCGGTCCTGCGCCGCCGTTGCGCGGCCGTACACCCCAGTTCCGTGATGATGCCGGCGCGGCCGGCTTGACGTTCACCTTCGAGAATGGCGAGTCACCCCGGCGGCAGCTCCCCGAGGTGATGAGCGGCGGCGCCGGCCTGCTCGATTACGATGGCGACGGCCGGCTCGACGTGTACGTCGTCCAGGGTGGATCTTTCCCTCCTGAGCCGGCCGGCCGTCCGCTCGGCGACCGGCTCATCCGCAACCGCGGCGATGGTACGTTCCAGGACGTCAGCGACGTGTCGGGCCTGGGCCGGCTCCGAGGCGGTTACGGCCATGGCATCGCCGTGGGCGATTACGACAACGACGGGCATCCCGACGTGTTCATTACCCGCTGGCGTTCCTACGCGCTTTATCACAATCGGGGCGACGGGACGTTCGAGGATGCGACCGCGTCCGCCGGCCTGGGTGGCGACCGCGACTGGCCGACCTCGGCGGCCTTCGCCGATCTCGACGGCGACGGCGACCTGGATCTGTATGTCTGCCATTACCTGGCCTGGAATGCCGATCAACCCGAGATCTGCCGGAGCCCGTCCTCGGGGCGGGTCATCGCCTGCGACCCACACCGGTTCGCGGCCCGGCCCGACCACCTCTTCCGTAACGATCGCGGCAAGTTCGTGGACGTGACGCGCGCGGCGGGGATCGTCGATGAGGACGGCCGGGGTCTGGGAGTCGTCGCCGCCGACCTCGACCAGGACGGCAAGGTCGACCTGTTCGTCGCCAACGATGGCACGGCGAACTTCCTGTTCCGCAATCGGGGGGAACTCCAGTTCGACGAGGTCGGCCACGAGTCGGGCGTCGCGGCCGGCGCCAGTGGCGGCTACCAGGCCGGGATGGGGGTCGCCTGCGGCGACCTCGATGGCGACGGCCGGTGCGACCTGGCCGTGACGAACTTCTTCGGCGAGTCGACCACGTTGTTCCAGAACCTCGGCAGGGGCCTGTTCACTGACGGGACGGCCGCCGCCGGCCTGCTGGCTCCGAGTCGCCATCTGCTGGGCTTCGGGATCGCTTTCCTCGATGCCGACAACGACGGCCGCCTCGATCTGATGACCGTCAACGGCCACGTCGCCGATGAACGCCCGGAGATCCCCTACGCGATGCCGGCGCAGCTCCTGCGCGGCTGTCCCGGTAACCGTCTGACCGACATCACCACCGAGGCCGGCCCGCCGCTCCAGGCGCCCCGGATCGGCCGCGCGCTGGCCGTCGGCGACCTGGACAACGATGGCCGCGTCGACGCGATCGTCCTGGGGCACGACGGCCCGTTGGCCTACTTCCACAACCAGGGGCCGACCGGCCATGCGATCACGATCCGCCTGGAGGGCACAGCGTCCAACCGCGATGGCGTTGGGGCCCGGGTCACACTCGAGGCCGGCGGCCGGCGGCAGGTTGCCTTCCGCGTCGGCGGCGGCAGCTACCAATCGGCCAGCGACCCGCGGCTGCACTTCGGTCTGGGTCCAGCGACGCGGGTCGATGCCCTGGAAGTGCGCTGGCCGTCGGGTCGGATCGACCGCTACCGGGCCCTCACAGCGGATAACGGCTACCTGCTCCGCGAGGGCGACGCCCAGCCGCGGACCCTACCCGGTTGGGGAGCGAGGAAATAACCGGGTTGCTCGGGAGCATCGGAGTCCTGCACGGAGCGGGTGCCGGACCAGTCGTGGAACACGGGACCGCAACCGACACCGACCGCCGCGGTGAGCTTCAGCATGGTGCAGGCCTCCATCGGAGGGTCGGTCGGCCGCGCACGGGTGACCGCCGGCGGACCGGTCTTCGCCCACCTCGGAGTCGTATTACGTGATTGGTGCAGCATGGGCCCGGGTTTCACAGGGCCGCGCGTCGCCCGCGGAGGGCGTTGAGCGTTCGTCTCATCATCTCCAGGCGTTGCCGCGATGCGGGCAGATCGGCCAGGTTCCGCTGCTGGAGCCGGTCCTCGTAGAGGTGATAGAGCTCCGGGGGCCGGTTGTTGAACTCGATGAGGACATGGTCGTCGACGATCGCGGAGTTCACCCGGCTCACCTGTTCGCTGGCGAAGTCGTCGCCGGCCAGGTGCGGTTCCTCGAGTTGGGAAAGGATGGGCTCGGGTGGCCCGGGCTGGAGCGTACGCCAGTCACGGGCGAGGCTGCGACCGGGGAAGGGATTCTCGGCCGCGGGCAGAAGCAGTTCCGTCACAGTCCTGGGCAGGTCGCGGAGGGAGACCGGTCGCCGGATCCGACGGCCGCGGAGCGAACCGGCGGGGTCGTCGCCGGTCGTGGCGGCCCCCAGTGGTGGGATCAGGATCAGCGGGACATGCGTCTGCTCATTGTAGAGACTCGACCCATGTCCGAAGCAGTCGTGCTCCCCGAAGTGCTCCCCATGATCGGCGGTGATCACGACCCAGGTATTCGCCAGGTAGCCGGCGTCGCGCAGGTGGCGGAGGAAGCGTCCCAGCTCGGCATCCAGGGCGAGGAGACAATCATCGTAAAGATCGCTCAAGCGGCGGCGGGTCGCCTCCAGTTCCCGCTCGCGCTGGGGACGCTCTTGGGGTCCGGCCGCGTTCCGTGCCCGCAGGGCCTCCCAGCCGCACCCGGGCGTGGCGAGCTTCGTGGTTGGGATCGGACCGGTCCAGAACCGGCGCTCGGCAGAGGGCGGTGGAAAATACGGGGAGTGCACATCCATCAGGTTCAGAAACAGGAAGAAGGGCCGCTCCGTGGCCAATGCCGCCGACTCACGGCCTCGCTCCAGACCATCGAGCCAGGAGCGTGCCTCGGCGGTGATGGCGCGGGCATTGCGATAGGAGACGAAGGGGAAGGCCGGCGGCAGGGGCAGCAGCAGCCTCCGGCCCAGCTCCATCACCACGCTCCCCAGCGCCGAGTTGTACATCATCGCCCGCAGGCTGACCTCTCGATTCGACGGATAGTCGACGTAATGGTCAAACCCACGGTCGAGTCCATAGGCCGCGTTGCACATCCGCACATTGGCCACGATCCCGGCGGTCTGGTAGCCCGCGGCGCGGAGATGCTCGGCCAGGGTGGGAGCCGGCCCGAAGTAGGGGCAGTCGACCGCGGCACCGTGCTCGTAGGGCCAGAGTCCGGTGAACATCGTGACGTGCGAGGGCAAGGTCCAGGGGGCGGCCGAGCGCGCCATCTCGAAAGTGATCCCCGCCCGCGCCCAGGAATCGAGCGCGGGCGTCGTGGGACGGCCATAACCGTAGAGGCTCATCCGGTCAGCGCGCAGGGTGTCCACGACGATCCAGAGGAGATTGGGAGCCGCGGCGGCCGGCTGGGATTGACCGAGCCGCGGCGAGCCGTCGACCGCGTGCGATCGCCAGAGGGCGTACAGGGGCAGCAACAGGATCGCCAGGCCCGCCCCCCAGGAGGCTGTCAGCCGCCAGCCCAGGGTCGGGCGGGCGAACAGGCGTCGCAGCCGGAAGCCCAGCCCGACGGCCAGCGCCACCTGCGCGGCGGGGTGTAGACCCGGGATAGCCCGCAGCGGTCCGAAGCAGAAGAGCAGGCCCAGGACCATCCCGGCCCAGCCCCAAGCCCATGACACCGCCCGGGAGGCGTCCCCGCGGCGGCGCCTCCAGGACGCCCAGGCCAGGAGCGGCGAGACCAGCACCGCCGTGATCGGAACGATCAGCAGGGTCGCCGCCACAGGGAGCATCCAGCTTGCGTGCCGGCTGATCATCAGGCTGGACCAGGCCACGCGATGCAGCAGCCGCACTTGCCCGACCCGCACGGCCAGCTCCAGCCACCCCGACGCGATCCCCACAACCACGGCGGCCCCGAGGATCATCCCCAGTCCAGGCGCCGCCGCGACCCTCGCAGCCCTGGGCAATGGGTCCACCCGGTCCCGTTCCGCTCGCGAGGGCTGAGGACCCGGCTGGTTCAGCAGCCGTCGAAACAGCGCCGAGGGATGGTACGGCGTCGCGTCCACCTGGGCCGGGCCGGGGGCCGGACGCGGCGCCCCGACAGGGGTCGCTGGGGACCGGGCCGGTCCAGGATCTCCCTCCTGACGACTCGGCATCATCGACAAGCACTCCTCCCGGACTCGGGACCCGCTCCCGGCAAGCGCCCCGGAGACCTAGTGATGAGACTGTTCAGAAGGCGCCCGGCTCGTGCCATGGAAATGGGGTGTGCCTGTCCCCGCGACCGGCTTCTCGCGGCGGATCGCGATTCGAAGGCAGCGGAGGAAGAACCGAAGGGAGCCCCGGGTCAGGAGCATCGCCGCTCCCGCGATGGTCGCCACGATGGACGTCAGCGGCAGGACCGTCTCCGGTGAAAAATACCCGAAGATGATGTTCGCTTCGCACATAGCGGAACTGTCCCCCACGAAAGAAAGCGATCTGGGAGAACCTTGGGCCGCTCACCAGAGGAGGGTTCGCACCCGGCCTCGGGGTCTCGAGGCGCGGGGCGTCAGCAGAGCCAGCGACAGGGCAGGTGGATGATCGGAGCGAATCGCACAGGGTGGTGGCCCGGCTCACAAGCCGATATCCCCTGGATCGCGACCGCGATCCGGGGGATTCGGTGCCCCAGCGACGGAAACCGCCTTCCTTGGCCCATCAGCCTACCCGTCGGAATTCGGCCGGTGACGGAAATCCCGAGATCTGGCCGGATCATGGGGAATATCGGCCGATGGATCCGATTGCTCCAGTCCAACCGTGAATTCCGGGAGAATTTTTGTGAAGATCCACGGTGGCGGACTGGGGTGGCTCGCCCGGAAGCGGTCATCCACCCTGACTGGCCTGCACGATGGCCTTCATCTTCTCCAGCCCGGTGCGGGCTACCTGGAGCGGATCCTCAGACCAGTACTTCCGGTTGAACAACTCCAGGGAGAGCATGACCCGAAAACCTCCGGTGGCAAGGTCTTGGAGCAATGTCTTCAGCGGTGCCACGCCGTCGCCGGGATAGACGCGATCGGCGTCGGTCAGCTTCTCGCGCGGGGGATCGGCCGGATAATCGTTAAAATGGAGAACATGGATCGCCCTGGGTGAGAGGAGCTGGATCCCGCCGAGTGCGGAGCCGCCGCGATGGAGGTGATACACATCGGGCAGGATGCACGCCTTGGGGTGATCGGACTCCATGGCCACCAACGCGGCCTCCCCCAGGCGGCCCAGGGTTCGCGAGTGTCCCCAGACCTCGACCTGAGGGATGACCCCGATCTGGTCGCCGAGATCGAGGAGCGCGCGATAGCGCTGGGCGACCCGGACCAGGTCGGGCATCGCGCGGTTGGTCGCCCCCACCGGCGGGGCCGCCAGGCGCTTGCCCCCGATCCGGCGAACCAGCTCCATGCTCCGCCTGGCTGCCTCCAGCCCCTTCTGCCGCCGGGCTGGATCATCGACGATCCATTCAAAGAAGCCGATCGCGCTCTCGATGGCGATCCCGGCATCGCGGCAGCGCTTGCCCAGATCCTCGAGTGAGCCGCCCGAAGCGGCATGGCGCTCCAGCTCGTCGATCCAGGGCTCCAGGCCCTGGTATCCGGCCCGCTCCGCGATCGTGATCACCTCGCCGATGGGGAGCTTCTGACCCCGGATCGTGCTGGTATTCAGCCCCAAGCGGAACGGCCCCGTCTGGCGCGACGCTCCGGCAGGGGCCCGCGCCGGCTCCGGCGCCGCGGCCTGGCCCCCGGACGCCCACGCCGTCATGCCACCGGCGACGACGGTCGCGCCGGCCGCTAACACCTCGCGTCGCTGGAATCGCGTCGTCACGTCTGATGAACCTCCGGGTTTCGTGGATCTCTAGCCTCTCGGGTGGTCAACCGCCGAGTTCCACGACCCGAGGCCCTGAGCGTGGTGTCTGGTCCGTCCGCTCCAACAACCCCTCAAGAGACATTCTAGGCAATTCAGTACGTCAAGTCGCACTGGAGTCCCCGCCAGGCCTCCAGGCGGGATTCTTGCAGGCGGCGCTGGATCAGGTCCGTGACGGCGTCGGCCGGCAGGCCGGCGAGGTCCTCGGGCCAGATCGGCCGGCCGTAGTGGATGCGGATCGGATGGAGCACCGGGACGGCCCGCGAGCGCGGCCAGACCTCGAACGACCCGGCCAGGCCGGCGGGGACGACCGGGACCCGGGCGCGGGCGACTAAGACGGCGATCCCCGGCTTGAGCGGGCCGAGCTGACCGTCGCGACTGCGGGTCCCCTCCGGGAAGAGGGTCACGATCCCACCGTCCCGGAGCCGGCGCAAGGTCTCCTTCAAGCCGGAGACCCCAATCCCCTCGCGATCGATGGGGAACCCGCCGACCGACCGCATGAGCTGGGCCAGCACCGGCACGAACAGAGTCGACCGCGCCACGTAGTTCAAGGGGCGACGCAAGGGGATGCCCAGGAAGAAGACGTCCAGGTAGCTCAGGTGGTTCGAAACCAGCAAGACGCCTCCCGACGCGGGGACGTTGCACCGGCCGGTCGCTCGCCATCGGAGCGTCACGGCCGCCAGGGTCGCCGTCAGATACCGGACGAACCGGTACCAGACCCACAGCGCGACCGAACGATCGCGGCCGGCCGGCTGGGCGCGCCGGCGGTTCGGGCCAGCGACGGCCCCGGGGCCCGAGGCTTCACGAACTGCCGGATCCGGACCATTCACGAGGTGAGTCTCCGCGCACCCTCAACGCCCCAGCTGGATTGCTCCAGGTGCCGCTGGATGTCCTCGGCCAGGCGGGCGACCACCTGGTCGATGGTCGAGCCGGTCGTCTCGATGATGGTGGCGTCGTCAGCCGGTTTCATCGGGGCGAGGGCCCGGGCGGCGTCGCGGGCGTCGCGTTCCTGATGGTCCCGCAGCACCGCCTCGAAACTGACCGACTCCCCTCGGGCCTGGTACTCGGCCAGCCGCCGCCGCGCTCGTTCCTCGGCGCTGGCGGTCAGATAATACTTGCGAAACGCGTCGGGGAACACCAGGGTCCCCTGGTCGCGCCCCTCGGTCACTATGTCGTGATCGGCGGCGAAGGCCCGCTGCCAATTGTTCAGTCGGCGACGCACGCTGGGGCTGTCCGCGACAAACCGCGAGGACCGGGTCACCTCCACAGTGCGGATCGCCTGGGTCACATCCTGACCATCGAGGAAGACCCCGCCCGGCGGGAGGCTCACGGTGAGGGTGGCCACCAGCTCGCCCAGCGCTGCCTCACTGGTCAGGTCGACGCCGCGGCGCAGGGCCGCCAAGGTCACCACGCGATACAACGCGCCGGTGTCCAGGAACCGCCAGCCCAGGCGGTCGGCCAGCCGGCGGGCGACCGTGCTCTTGCCGGCTCCGGCCGGACCGTCGATCGTCACGACCCTGGTCATGAAGCTCCCGTCGTCGGTCAGGCTTGAGCCTGACATTCCGATCCTGTCAGGCTCAAGCCTGACCGACTTTCGTGCCGGCGTAATAATGACCACTGACGACCGACTAATCCGAGGTTTCGGCGTGGGCCGGCAGGGGCTGACGGCCCGCGAAGCCGGCGTCGAGGTCGTGCCAGTAGGAGACCTCGGGCTCCCCCAGGTGCCAGCACAGGAACACTTCGCGACCATCCAGGATGCTGTAGAAGTCGCAAAGACCGTCCGGGCCCTTGAACTCCACGCCGAGACGCCGCAATTCGTCAATATAGGATTTGAGCTTGGCTTCCTCGGCCTCGAGCTCCGCCTGGCTCTGGGCCAATTCCTCCGTGTAGAGATCGCTCGTGGACCGCCGCCGGTCTCTGGAGACCATCGAGAGCCGTTGCTGGAGGTCTTCCACGATGCGGTACTGGCGCACGATGTCGCTGAGAATCATCCTGACCAGCGGCAGGGCCTTGTTGGCCTCTTCGACGGTGAAGTACCTGCGCTTTTTCTCCACGATCGGCTTGGCTGGGGCCATGTCAGTTACCCTGGAAAAAATCGATGAGAGCGCTCCGCCTGATGATAATCCGTCCCTGAGACGAAGACGAGTCCGAACGTCCCTGCCGGCGCGGGGCGCCGACCGCCCGCGAGTCGAGCGCGGTGCCTGCGCTTGACCCGGCGAGTGATCCACGCACCCATCCCTGTGGGCTCCTCTTCATTATAGGGGACCCACGCACCCCCGCAAGGCGTTCCCACTGGACCCGACCGCCGGCAGCAGCCGGAGCCCGATCAATGCGGACCGGCCCGCTGCCGCAGGTGTTGGATCATGGTCTGGACCGCGACCGTGTTGAAGACGTCGCCTGGTTCCAACCAGCCGCGCCGGGCCACGGCGATGCCATAGTCCAGATCGTCGAGGCCGGCGATGGCGTGCGCGTCGGGATTGATCACGATCGGCACCCCTTTCTCCTTGGCGCGCCGGCAATGCGGGGCATCGAGGTCGAGCCGGTGGGGATTGGCGTTGATCTCGATCAGGGTGCCCGCCGCGGCGGCCGCGGCAATGAGCGCGTCGAGGTCCACGGCGTAACCGTCGCGAGCCAGCAGGAGCCGGCCGGTGGGGTGGCCGATCATTGTGACCCGCGGGTGGGACGCCGCACGGACCAGCCGCCGGGTCATCTGGTCGCGGGGCAGTTGAAAACTCGAATGGACGCTGGCCACCACGTAGTCGAACCCGTCGAGCACCTCGTCGGGATAGTCGAGCGAGCCATCCGGCAGGATGTCGCACTCGGTCCCCTTGAAGAGGTGGAAGCTCGGACCGAAGGAGTCGTTGAGCGCATCGATCTCGGCCCACTGGGCGCGGACGCGCTCGATGCTCAGTCCGCCGGCATAGCCGGCCGATCGCGAATGATCGGCGATCCCCAGGTAGTGCAAGCCCCGCTCCCGCGCGGCCGCGGCCATCTCGGCCAGCGTGGCCGAGCCGTCGCTCCAGTCGGTGTGGCAATGGAACGTCCCCTTCAGGTCGTCGCGTTCGACCAGTTTCGGGAGCTGCCCGGCGGCCGCGGCCTCGATCTCGCCGGCATCCTCCCGCAACTCGGGCGGGATCTCGGCCAGGTCCAGGGCCGCGAAGAGATCCGCCTCGGTCCGGCAGGAGATCGATCCCTTCTCCCCCGCCAGGGCGTATTCGTTGAGGGTCAGGCCCCGGGCCAGGGCGCGCTTCCGCATGGCAATATTATGCGCCTTTGAGCCGGTGAAATAATGCAGCGCGAACGGGAACTGGGCGTCCTCGACCCCGCGGAGGTCGCACTGGACGCCATCGGCCAGCCGGACGCTGGCCTTGGTCGGACCGTGGGCCAGGACCGTGGCGACCTGGGGCAGCTTGACGAAGGCGTCGAGCACGGCGGCCGGCTGCTTCGAGCTGAAGAGGATGTCGAGATCGCCGATCGTCTCGGCGCGGCGGCGCAGGCTGCCGCAAACCTCGGCGCGAATGACGTTTCGGTGCTCGCGGACCGCCGCCACGATCGGCTGCACCAGCCGCACGGCGTGGCTCAGCAAGATGCGACCGCCGGACTTCTCCACGAAGGCGATCCCCTCCAGGATCTTGGCCTCGGTCTTGGCGCCGAAGCCCCGGAGCTTGGCAATGGCGCCCGACTCGGCCGCCGTGCGGAGATCGGCCAGGCTCTCGATGGCCAGCTCGTCGCGCAGGGCCTTGATCTTCTTGGGACCGAGCCCGGGGATGCGCAGCAGCGCCACCAGACCCGGCGGCGTGCTCTGGCGCAGCTCGTCGTACGCCGGCAAGGTGCCGGTCGTGGCCAGCTGGACGATCTTTGCCTGCATGGTCTGGCCGATGCCGGGGACCTCGCCCAACCGCCCCTCGGCGATCATTGACGACAGTTCATCCGGGAGATTCTGCAACGCCTGGGCGGCGTTGTGGTAGGCCCGGCACCGGAACGGGTTCTCTCCCCGCAGCTCCAGCATCGTCCCCATCTCGGCCAGGATCTGGGCAATTCGCGCGGTTTCCATGGCAAGGCGTTGGTCTCAACGGCATCGAGGCATCATTCCCAGCAACGTCTGAGGACTGTCATACAGGATCGACCGCGCGAATTCGAGAGCGTGGTTCTGATCGAACTGCCCGAGCTCGATCCGCTCGGCCAGGACCCGTGCCAGGATCGTTCGCACCAGGACCGCCTTGGCATAGGACCATTCGACACAATAGGCATCGGAGAAGAACCCGATCTGCCGGTTGGCCGGCAGCATGTCGAGTCGTTCGCGGATGACCTGGGCGATCGCATCGGGGAAGAAGTTGTGCCACCAGTAGCCGGCCAGGCTGAGATTAGGCAACTCGCGCGCCAAGGTACACATCGCCTGGTTGGCCGCCCGGCTGGCCAGGAAGCACTGGAAACGCAGCCGGGGGTGCCGCCCAATCAGCTCGGCGACCTGTCCAATCGTGCGTTGCGACAACCGGCAGCCGGTCTCGAACGGCAGGGGCTCGGCCCCGAAGCTGAACTGGAAGACGATCTCCCGGGCGTGCGCTTCCAATGCGGTCAAGAAGGCTTCGTTGACGTACGCGGCATAGCAATCGCGTTCCGCAGGGCCGGCCCGGTCGCGGCGGGCGATCGCCGCGGCCATTTCGGCGTCGGAGACCGTCCGGTAATCGATGTCGGTGGAGAGATGCGTGGCCGTCGCGAGGACCCGGCCATAGGGGATACTCTCGACGTAATGGTGGACCGCCGCGTGGACATCGTCCAGACTGCGGATGGTCCGCTCGGTGGCCGGGCGAGCCCCGGCGCCGATCGGTGCCGGACTCTCAGGAGCCCGGCCCCAGCAGCGCTCCAGCTCGTAGAGCGCCGTGTCGGATTCGCCCCACTGACATCGCGTGAAGAAGCCCCACTCCAGCGCGTACTGGAGCCGGTCGTCGTCCGTGCCGTCGCCGCGCCGCGCCAGCTCAGTCCCCGAGCGCTGGATCCGCGCCCGATCGAGGACCTCACGGGCCCAGGAGCGGTCATCGGCCCGCTCCGCGATCAGCCCATCCAGCTTCCGCCAGTTCCGTTCGTCGATCGGATCGGTCCAGCCATAGAGGTCGCGGAGGATGATGCCGACTCCCCACAACGAGCTGGTGTTCTGAACGTGACGCAAGTACGGAAGAGCCTCCGCGATCCGCGCCTGGGCCTCGGCGGGACTGGGCCAGCCGGGATACTGGGTCAGCCGCGCACCCGAGGGACAACCCGCTGAATACAAGTCACTGACAACCATGTGATACAGCAGGATGTCGTGCAATCCCCGCGCGGCCAGCCGGCCACCGACCAGGTGCGTGTGCACGTCCAGGATCGGCACCTCCGCAAGCGCCGTCTCCAGCTCCGTCGACATCGGCATGCCCCTTCACCGCAGAGACCGCAAGAGAGAAGAGATTCACCGCAGAGACCGCAAGAGAGAAGAGATTCACCGCAGAGACCGCAAGAGAGAAGAGATTCACCGCAGAGACCGCAGAGACCGCAGAGACCAAGCCGGAGTCGAGAACAGATTCCCCGCGGCAAGAAAAACGGCGGACTCAATTCACGCCCGAGAAAAATAGGAGACGACGGACTAAGTTATAAATTGCAAAATGATATTTCTTATCTTTCTAGATAGTTATTAACCACGCGCCTGACCCCATCGGGCACGAGGATCTTGACATTGAAATTGATGAGCAGACCGACGGGCTTCCCTGACAGTTTGAGGTAGGACAGCAACTGAGCCAGGTGGATGGGAATGATCTTGTCGACGGACTTCAACTCGACGATGACGGTGTCTTCGACCAAGATGTCGATCCGATAGCCGCAGTCCAAGTGCACGCTCTTGTAGACGACAGGAAGTTCCTTCTGTCTTTCGACAGACAACCCTCGCTGGTGCAACTCATAGACCATGCATGCCTGATAGGTCGATTCCAAGAGCCCCGGCCCGAGAGCCCTGTGGACGGCGATTGCGGCCCCGATGATTGCTTCGGTCACTCGGTTGATCTCGATCATGAAGCATGCACCTTCTTCAGCTCTGCTGCGTCGCCTCTCGGAGTCCCCAAAACGGCCCCGTTCTGACCCGCGCGCTCTTCCTTCTCCTCGATTCTCTCGATCCTCGTCTCTGCGGTCTCCGCGGTCTCTGCGGTGAATCTCTTCCGTCTCCTCGATTCTCTCGCTCCTCGCCTCCGCGGTCTCTGCGGTCTCTGCGGTGAATCTCTTCCGTCTCCTCGATTCTCTCGGGCCTCGTCTCCGCGGTGAATCTCTTCCGTCTCCTCGATTCTCTCGGGCCTCGTCTCTGCGGTCTCCGCGGTCTCTGCGGTGAATCTCTTCTCTCTTGCGGTCTCCGCGGTGAATCTCTTCTCTCTTGCGGTCTCCGCGGTGAATCTCGTCCCTCTGCGATGAATCCCTTGTCCGGTCTGTGGTCCCTCGATTCTATTCTCCGCGGCGAGCGATTCACAACGTTGAGAGCCATTGGCGCACTGCGGCGGGGTCCTCGCCGAAGATCAGCGAGCCGGGGACGATCCAGTCAGCACCGGCTTGCTGGATCAGGGGCACGGTGTTGCGGCGGATGCCGCCGTCGACCTGGATCTCCACGGCGACTCCGCTCTGTTCGATCGCCGCGCGGGCCGCGCTGATCTTCGACGGGATCGAGGCATCCATCGAGGTCCCCTTGGTCCCCATCGGCGTGCCGACGATTGTCACCTGGTCGATCGAGCCCCAGTAGGGGTCGAGCCGGGAGACCGGCTCGGTCACCAGCAGCGAGATCCCCACGAACTTGCCCAGCGCCTTGACCTGCTCGATCGCGGCGGCGGGATCCCGTAGCGAGTCGAAGCAGAAGATGACGCCGTCGGCGCCGGCCGCGACGAAGGGCTCGACCCAGGCCACCGGGTCGGTCGTCATCAAGTGCACCTCGAACGGCTTGCTCGTCTGTTGGCGCAGGGCCTTGACCAGGTCGGGGAAGAAGAGCAGGCTGGGGACATAATGGCCGTCGGCGACGTCGAGGTGGAAGCGCTCGGCGAACGGCTCGACGCGGCGGATCTCGGCGCCGAGGTTCGACAGGTCGGCCGACCAGAGTGAGGCCGAGCATTTCAGCATGGCGTGACCTCCTCGCGAAAACGATTCTGGAAGAACGCGTCCAGCGCCTGCTGGACGTCGGCCGTGTGGGCCTCGAGGCTGACGGATTTCGGCGTGAGCGCGCGGAGCTCGGCGCCGGGGATGAGCTGGGCGATCGTCTCGGCGATGGCCCAGGGATGGATCGGATCCTGGCGATTGCCCAGGACCAGCGCCGGCACGGCGATCCGGCGATAGTCGCCGCGATCACCACAGGGGGAATCGCCGGCCAATCGCTCCAGCCGCGCGACGCACTCCTCGGCGCGCGGCTGCTCGAACTGGCCGATCAGCGAGCGCGCGCAGTCGGGCGATTCGCGCTCCATCGCCTGGAACTCGGGCGTCCTGAGGAAGCGCTCGAGCCCTTCCGCGGCCCCCAATTCGCGGATCAGCCGGGCGATCATCGCATAAAGTCGGACGTTCTCCGGGACCGGCCCATCGATCCAGGCCGGCCGCGAGAGGACCAGGCCCCGCACGCGCTCGGGGAACCGCAGCGCGACGTTGACGGCCACCGCCGAGCCCAGGGAGATCCCGCCAATCACGCCGCGGTCGATCCCCAGATGGTCCAGGAACGCAATCAGATCGTCCGCCAGAGTGGCGATGCTCAACTGGTCGACATCGCCGAGCGGATGGGTCTGGCCGTGTCCGCGCGCATCAAAACCAAGGAGCCGGATGCCGGCTGGCGGTTGGTAGAGGGAGAACGGCTGGTTCAGGTCGCCGCCGAGGCCGTGCTGGAAGATAAAGGGGAAGCCTTCTCCCCGCTCGCGGTAGTGGAAGCGAAGGCTGTCGTGGTCGAAGCCGGGCATGGGCTCAGCCCTCCGAGGAAACCTGAGCAAGGATCGCGCGAAGCCAGGTGAGTTTCTGGGGGACGTCCACCTCCTCAAACCCGTGCAGGATGACCGCTCCCGGATAAGCCATCTCCCGGAGCCGGAAGAGGAACGGCTGATAGAAGTCATGCCAGCGAGCCAGCTCCCTGAGATAAAGGCTCAGCTCCTCGAAGTTCTTCGCGGAGACCCGGGCCACGATCTCGCTGTAGAGCTTCGGACTCATCTTGAGCAACGAATCGCTCAACTCGATGGTGGAACGCTCGCCCGGTTTCTCGCCCAGCGGAGGCTCCTTCGCATGCACGAGGATGATCTCCGGAGCGAGCCAATCGAACGCTTCGTCGAAGACCTCTTTCATGCGGGACAGATCGCCGGGGCGCACGAGGTTGGCCGGGTCGATGACCACCCGGATCCAGGGCGATCCGACCTCGTCGAGAAGCATTCGCGCCTTGCAGACCGAGTTGACGACGTTGTTCAGCTCCGGCTCGAAGGCCAGGGTCACTTCATGCCGATCGGCGACCCTGGCTGCCTCTCTCATCGACTCCACGAGTTTTTCCCAGGTGCTCCGGAGCACGTTCTGCGAATGCCATTTCCACATGTCCTCCGGATCGGCTGTACCGGTGCAGAGCGTGATGATCCGAGTATCCAGCCAGCGGCAGGCCGCGGCCAGGACTGCGAGTCGGCGCAGATTCTCTTGCAGGCGGGAGTAATCCGGGTCGCAGAGGTTGAACGTGCCGGAGATCGCGGCCATGGTCAGGCCACGCTGGCGGAAGGATCGGGCGATCCCGGCGCAGAGGTCCTCATCGAGCCGCTCGGGCAGCGTCGGCAGCCCCACGCACGACAGGTTGAACTGGACGTGCGTCAGGCCCTGCTCGACGATCGCGTCCAGGGTTTCCTCGAGTGTCCGGCGCGGGAAGGTCTTGGCGAAGATCCCCAGGTGCATCAAACACCTCCGTTGACGTCCGCCAGCCGGACGTGCGCTCCAGTCTCCGCCGAGCGCGCGATGGCGACCATCGCCTGCATGGCGGCCAGGCCGTCGTCGAGGTTCGCGCCGGCCTGGGGCGCTCCCTCGAGGATTGTAGCCGCGAAGCCCTCGATCTGCCGCTTGTAGGTATGAGCATCCTCGCCGAGCACGCGGTGGAACTGCCGGTCGCGCGTCGAGAAGCATTCCACGTCGCTCGCCTTGTGGAACCACGGCAGATGGACCTTCCCGCTGGCGCTGCCGTGCTCGCCGGTTACCTGGAATCCTTCCTGAAAGTCGCCGCGCACCGGGATCTGAAGATCGAGGTGTCCCAGCGAGCCGTCGGCGAAATCGACCGCGATGAACCAGCAATACGCATCACAGCGCTCGAGCAGCCGCGCGCGGACTCCGACGATCGGCCCGCCCAGGAACCGGGCCGTGTCGACCAGGTGGCTGCCGTGAGTCAGCAGGTAGTATCGCCGGCGGTCCGCCTTGGGATCTCCCTCGGGCCGGAGCGACCGCTGGCTGGCGATCGGGATCGGCTGGAGGTTGTCGGTCATCGTGTACCGGTACACCGAGTCGTGATACCAGGCCTTCAGCGCGATCCGGGTTCCCATCTCCTCCTGGATGAACTGGCGGGCGAAGGCGATCCCGGGATCGAAGCGGCGGTTGTTGCCGACCTGGACGACCCGGCCAGTCGCAGCCGCCCGATCGCGGAGCTCGCGGCACGATTCCACGGTCGTGCCCAGGGGTTTCTCGACCAGCACATGCTTGCCGGCATCGAGCGCCTTCCGGGCCGCGGCGACGTGAAACGCGTCGGCGATCGCGACGACGACCGCCTCGACCTGGGGGTCGGCCAGCATGGCGTCGTAGTCGCGATAGGCGGCCTTCGGCTGGTGTACTGCCGCCATCCGCTCGCGCAGGTCATCGGCGACGTCGCAGATCGCATGGAGCTCGGCATTGCGGGCCTTGCGGCAAGCGTCGAAGTGGGCGAACTGGGCGATCGGGCCGCAGCCCAGCACGCCGATGCGCAGACATCGCGGGTCCTTGATGATCATAACACCCGCCCCGGATAGCGCTGGCGCAATGCCTCGCGGAGTGCGCCGAGATTCCGCCGCCAGGCGAGGTCGGCCAGGGCCGAGAGATGCTCGTCCATCGGCACGCCCTCGAGCGCGCGCGAGCGGTGGACCTCGATCGCCTGGAGCATCGCCTCCAGACCGATGCGGGGGTCGGTCTTGCCGCTCTTGTCCTTGATCGAATTGATCGCCGAGCCGGCCAGGAAGAGCACGTTCTGGGCAATCCCTTTCGATTCGACGTCCTGGAGGTTGAGGATGATGTTCCCCTGGTCGAGCGCGCCGGCGCGGGCGATCATCGTGGGGTTGATGCCGGCGATCGGCCGGGTCAGGGCGTCTTCCGAGGCGATCCACTCCGCGCCATACGGGCGGATGTACGGCGAGCCCGGCCGCACGGGGGCCGTCTGTCGAAAATCGATGCCGTCGAGCCGGGCCAGCAGGTCGATGACCTCGCG
This sequence comes from Isosphaeraceae bacterium, assembly GCA_021324445.1. Classification (GTDB taxonomy): domain Bacteria; phylum Planctomycetota; class Planctomycetia; order Isosphaerales; family Isosphaeraceae; genus JAJPJC01. Next base: position 2,557 of record JAJPJC010000081.1, on the reverse strand, counting down.
CCAGATCGCGCGCGTCTTCACGCCGATCCCGGCGTTGTGCCCGTAGATCGCCGGCGGCCGGGGCAGATGCTTCGTCGCCTCACGGACCATCCGGACCGTGCCGCCGGCATAGGTCTCGCTGAACATGACCCCCGAGGCACCCGCCTCGACCACGGCCAGGACGAGCTCGACGATCTGGTGCGGCGCGGCGGTGACATGCGGCGAAAAGACCAGGCCCAGCCCGCCGCGGCGGTCGCGCACCCGTTCGATGGCCGCGACGGCGCGGCGGGTCCGCTCGGCCACCGGCGAATAGTCGAGGTCGGGATAGAGGTCCTCGTCTTCCTTGATGAACATCAACAGCGGGCTGCCGGCGACCTCCTCGACCAGGCGCTCGACGTCCTCGGGCGTGATCCCGGCCGTGGGCTTGAGGATCGTCCCGAACGCCGGCTGATCGAGCGCGAAGCCGGTCTGCCGGCGAATGCCCACCGGCCCGTATTTCGGTCCGGGGAAGGTCGCCAGCACATCCTCGGGGACCTGGAGCGCGACCAGGCGCGCGTCCTGGTTCTCGTACATGTCGAAGATCACGGCGCCGGCGACGGTGTGCAGCAGGTCGCACGAGGTGAGGTGCCCGTCGGGATGCCGCATCATCTTGAGCGGGAACGCGACGTGGAGCAGGCCGATCCGGCCCGTGCCGTCGAACGGGTCGACGCCCGCCTGCCGCGCCGAGCATTGGGCGAGCAACGAGCCCGCGGGCGGATTCTTGATCCCGCTGGTGGCATGATAACTGATCTCCTCGACGGCCTTCGCCAGGGTCTGCGACCGGAAGGCGAAGTAATAGGTGGCGACGACGTGATCGGGGACGCTCGGCGGCGGATTCGCCCCCAGGCGGTCGGCGACCACCTGGCGCAACAGCGCCTCGCGCGCATCGAAATCGTCCCAGAGCCGGGTCACGGTCGCGGATGCCAATGGATTCATGATCGCGGGGACCCTCAGCCGGCGGGAAAAGCCGATCGCTCCGAGTTGCCCCCGGGCGCGGCCTGTGCAGATCAGGATACCCCTGCGTGCGTCATTTTGCACGGGGGCCGAGCTCCGAGTGCGGCGACGTGGGCTGCGCCTTCGCTCCGGCTCCGACCCGGTTTCCCGCAGTGGGATCCGCCGGAGCCGTCGAATGGGGCTGGCCGTCGATGGCCTGGCCGATCGCGGCGGCGGCTCGCGGCAGCGGGCTGTCGCAGCGGGCGCGTGGCTCGTGGCCGGGTTCGTTCGGCGAGATTCCGTGGGTGTCGAGGGCCGCGGGCGAGGGACGAATGGCGAGAGGCGAGGGGCGAGAGTCGTGCGACGAAATCCGGGGCTCGCTGAGCGCCGCGGGGGAGTCGGCGGGTGCGCTCGACGGAGCGGTGCCCTCGATCGTGGGTTCGATCGGCGGGTTTTCTGTGGGGCAGCCGCCCCGGCCGCCCTCGGTCAGGCCGTCCCCGGCCCAGCCGGTGCCGGCCGGCTCCGCCGGCTCGCCGCCGGCCGGCCCCATCGTCTCCTGCCGGCGCAGCTTCAGCAAGGTGTCGACGGTCCGCAGCAAGGCGCGCTGGCCGGCCAGCTGGAACCGGCGCAGCCGCTCCCCCTCCGGGCTGGCGTCGAAGGCGAGCCGATCCACCGTCTCGGCCGCCTCCAGCGCGGCGTGCGCCTCGTGCACCTCCCGCTTCGCCTCCAGGCGGAGGGTCGCCTTGTCCACGATCGCCCGCAGCGCCGCCCACGCCGCGGCCGGGTCTTTGGGCCGCAGCCGGTCCACCTGGCGGCCCTCCAGCCGGCGCCGGTACGCGGCGGCCTCCTCCCCGGTCAGCTCCCCCATCAACTCGGTGAACGCCCCGCCGCACTGCTGCCAGGCGGCCTCAATCCCGGCCGCCTCCCCGTCCTCCGCCGGCGGCGGGCCGGCGGCCTGCGGGGCGATCTCCGCTCCCAGCATCGTGATGGCGCGCCGGGTCAGGGCCCGGAGCTGGCGGATGGCTTCCTGCGCCGTCTGCGGCTCGACCGGCTCGGCCCGGGGCACCGGGTGGTCGGTCTGGGGGTCCAGCACCTCGCAGGCCAGGAAGATGGTGGCCACGACGTCGCTGTCGGCCGCATCCAGCGGCTGGTGGCCCAAGAGCCGGATGGCCTTGAGCTTGTCCGGAGACTGCCAGCACTGGCCCCGATCCAGCAGCTGGCCCAGCTCGGCCCAGCGGTCCAGCAGCCATCGGCAGCCGGAGGCAGTGGCCTCCAGATGCAGGAGCAGGCGTGGGGGCGCGTCGGGGTCGTCGCGGCGCTCGGGGTCGGAGACGCGGTGCAGGCCGGCGACGCTGTACAGGCCGTGGGGATACAGCGGCAGCGGCCCGCCGCGATCGAAGAAGAGCCGCTGCCCCAGCGCGAGGGCCTCCTCCTCCTGGCGGCGTGCCGCCTCGTCCGGCTCGTTACGGATGATGTGGCTGAGGCGCGCGGCCTCGGCGCGCGCGGCGCGTTCGAGCTGCCAGGTGAGCGTCACAGCGCGCTCGACCAGGGTTTGCTCCACGTCATTTTGGGGCTGGAGGTCGGCGATCCAGGCCTCGAGCCGGCC
>JAJPJC010000554.1 GCA_021324445.1 Isosphaeraceae bacterium | reverse complement strand
CCAGCCCCAGACCAGCCGCAGGGCGGAGGGACTCGTCCCGCTCCGCCGGGCCAGGGCCGTCCGGAATTCCGCCCGGCGCCCGTCGGGGCCATAGGCGCGGGCCCACAGCACAGGGGCCTCCAGGCTGAAGCCGGCGCCCGCGTAGCAGATGTCCGGCGTATGAGTCGCAATCTTCCCGGGCAGCCCGCCCAGCAGCAGGGCCGTGACGGTCACCCCGCGACCGGGATGGGTGTACCGCCGGGCCAGGCAAGCCACCGCGCCGGCCATGGCGCGCTGGTCGGCGGGCAGCTCGAACGCCTCCCCCCTCCACTCGCCCAGGACCAGGGGGACCGTCTGGTACCGCGCGGCCAGCGCGGCCAGCGCGGGGGGCGTGCCCCAGCGGCCGGTCCACTGGCCGTGAACCACCCCGGCCCCGACGATCAGGCCCACGGCGACAACGATGCGGATCGCGTTGGTCATCACGAGCTGGACCCCGAGGAGTCGGCCACCGATTCCGGCAGCGTGGCATAGGTATAGGTCTTGTCGATGTGGCCGTAACCGTAGCCGTAACCGTAGCCGTAACCGTAGCCATACACGCCGCCGTGGGCCCCGGTCACCACCGCCCCGAGCACCGGTACGCCCAGGCACTGGAGCCGCTGGAGCGCGGCGAACACCTTGGTCTTGCGGCTCACGTCCCGGAAGATCGAGAAGAGCACCGCGTCGACCTGCTGGGCGACGATCGAGGCATCGGCCACCGGCAGGATCGGCGAGGAGTCGACGATCACGAAGTCGAACTGGTCCTTGACCTCGGCGAAGTAGGGGCCCAGGCCCCCCTGCGCCAGGATGCGGACCGTCTGCCGATCGGCTCGCCCCGCGGGGAGGACCTTCAGCCTCTCGACGGCCGTCTCCACGATCACATCGGCCAGCGCGGCCTCGCCCCGGAGCAGCTCGCTCAGCCCCGGGGCCACCGGCAGCTCGAAGAGCCGATGGATCGACGGGCTGCGGAGGTCGGCATCGATCAGCAGGGTGCTCAGGCCGCTCCGCGCCAGGCTGGTCGCCAGGTAGCTGGCCAGCGACGTCTTCCCCTCGCCGCCGACGGCACTGCTGATCATGACCACCCGGTGCGACCCGGTCCGCGCCGCGTGCACCAGCATGGTCCGCGTCGCGTCGACCGATTCCAGCAGGAGGTTCCGCCAGTACCGGTCCTTATCCTCCTGCCGCCGCGCGAGCGTCCCCTGGCGATGCGCCTTGGGCGGCAGGATCGGCAGGGCACCGACCACCTGGAGCCCCAGGTCCGCCGGCACATCGTCGGCGGTATCCACCTTCTGGGTTTGCAGCTCCAGGAAGGCGACCCCCAGGAGGCTGCCGAAGAACGAGCCGAGAAGGACCATCGCGATCGTCGCGTACCGTTTCTTCTGCTCCCGGACCTTCGGCTCCGAGGCATCCTCGATCACCCGGATCCGCGTGGGCGCCTGCTTCTCGACGTTGAGGGCTTCCAGCTCCGAAGCGACGGTCTTCGCCTTCTGCTCCACCTGGGCGATCTCTTCCTGGAGCGACTGGAGGTCCAGGGTGTTGGTGGTCAGAGCCTGGCTCCCCTTCGAAGAGGCCGCGAGGTCGGCCTGCAGGCCCCGCTCTAGCTCGGTGAGCTCCGCCAGTTGCTGCTGGAGCTCGTCCACCCGCTCGACCCGCTCGACCTGGGACCGCTGCTGGAGCCGCTCGCGCACCAGCGGCCGCATCTCCCTGCGCGCCGCCTCCAGCGCCTTCTGGACCGCGGCGACCCGCTCGCGCGGCAGCTTCAGCGACGGGTCGGCCCCCCCCCTTCGGGAGAGCCGGCCGATGTAGGTCCGCTGCTCGTCCAATTTCCGCTGGGCGTCGTCGAGCTGGGCCAGCAGGTCCGCGACGTGCGGATCCTGGTCGACCAGGCGGTCGAGGTCCGCCTCGGTCAAGGGAGGGGCCTCCTCCGGCTCCGCGGCCGCTGCGGGACGGGCCCGCGTCTTGAGCCGAGCTTGCAGCCGGCGCTTCTCCCACTGGATCCCCTGGAGCTGCCGCTGCAGATCCTCTTGAGTCTCGAAGACCAGTTGCTGCTTCAGCGCCAGCGTCCCGGGGTGATTCGACCCGACCGCCTCGGCGAGCTTCCTCAGCCCCGATCGCTGCTCCTTGAGAGTCGCGTGATAGTCCTCCTTGATCTTCTTGAGCAGCTCGTACCGCTCGTTGCGCTTCTTGGCGTCGTTGTCCACAAACTCATCCATATATGACACTTTGATGGCGTTGACCAGGTCCGTGATCTCCCTCGGGTCGTCGCCCATCAGGGCGATCTCCATCACCTCCGAGCCGGCGACGAAACCGACGAGCAGGGCGTCCTGGAGCCAGGCGATGGGATCGGGCTGCTTGTGGACCTGACAGTTCTTGACCTTCGGGTCGCTCAGCGCTTTGCTGAGCACCAACTGGCTCTTGACCAGCATCGACTGGGTGACCTGATACCGGTGGTAATCCTCGCCGGTCGAATTATCGAGCGTGGGGAAGATGATCCGCTGGAGGTGGGAGGAGACTTGCAGCCGGGCCTGGGCCTTGAACTTGCCGGGGGGGACGAGGAACCAGGCGGCCGGGCCGGCGATGGCGGTCACGAGGAGGGCCACACCCAGGGCCAGCGTCTGCCGGCGGCGCAGGGCCCGCAGTAAGGCCATCGCGCTGAGCGAATTGCCGGCGGTCGGCTTGGACACCGCCGGCGGGGACGCCGGGACCAACCGCGCCACCTCGGTCGGCGCCGCGGCGCGGACGACCGCCGGGTTTGCCGCGGGGCGCGCCAGGTCACCACGTGCGGACGATTCTGGGTTCATCACGAGTGCTTCCCATGGGTTTTTCCGCGGCCGCCCGATCCAGCAGGCCGCGGTCCGGAGGCGACCTCCCCGGCCGCATCCGGGCCATCCGGCTCAAAGAGCCGATGGCTTGTATTTCTGGGTCACGGCCGACGGCTTCGGGCCCGGCCGCCGCGCCCCCACCAGCTCCAGGGCCGGCAGGGCTTGACGCTCGACGGGGATCAGCAGCCGGGAGAGGAGCGCCAGCTCCAGCCAGTACAGGACCAGGGCCAGCGGCATCATGATCCAGCCGGCCAGCTCGTGATAGAACGTACTGGCCGCATGGCCCCCGGCGGTCTCATGGAGCGTCCCCGTCAAGACGATGCGGACGATGTTCGCCACCAGGGCCACCGGAACCGCGCTGAGGACCAGGACGATCCGGTCCGTCCACGGCCGCTCCTTCACGACCAGGGCCGCGGCCGTCGACAACGCGAGGAAGGTGATCAGCATGCTCAAGCCGCTGCACGCCTCCACGACCCCGATCCGCGCGTCGTTCAACTGGATCACGAACCCTTCGGCGAAGGCCATGAACCCGAAGGTCTGCAGCAGGTACGTACTGGCCGTCGTCGCCACGAGCTGCAACGGCGGCCCCAGCGCGTTCTCCACCCGCCAGGGGAGCGGGATCATGAACGCCAGGAACGCGATCGAGGGCCAGGCCCACAGCACGCTCCGCCAGCCCCCCAGCAGCAGCGCGATCCCGGCCAGGTCGGGGAGCAGGGCCAGGGCCTCGAGCGACTCGATGCGGTAATAGCCCCCCGCCAGTTGCACCAGGCCCCCCAGCCCCAGGAAGGCCAGCCCCCAGCCGCTGGGACTCGACCGGATCCCTCCCGGCCGGTCGCGCCGCATCCAGAGCAGGGCCAGGGCAAACACCGGCACGAAATACCCATGGGCGTAGCGCGGGTCACTCGACCAGCGCTCCGCCATGGTGCCGAGCGCCGGCCACTGGGCCCACAGCACGCAAACCCCCAGCAGCAGCAGGGTGGCCAGCCTGGCACTTCGCTCGTCGAGCTTGAATCTCATGATGATTGACCAACCGACGATGAGGATCGGGAGCCTCCCAGGGGCGCGCCGGGTCGGGCCGCCGGAGGTCCCGGCCCCTTCCCGTCGCAACCCCTGGCTTCTCCCTCAGATGCGATCGATGCCGCTTCGCGGGTCTTCCCCCAACCCCCGGTCCGCTCCCAGCAACCTCGTCTGATCAAGCGCACACTCCGTCCCCATCGGTTACACGGGGCCTCCCCCAACCGCCTGGGGTCGCCGTTGTCACGGCGGCTCGATCTTCAATCGTGTCCGATCCCTTTTCCACCGCCAGCCGGGTCCCAACCGCCGGTGCGGGCCCAACGCCTTTCGGCAGCTCCAGGTGATGGGGTGGCGGAAGGGGCTTCGCAGCGTCGCCGGCTCGGCCTCGCTCTGCTCTGTCTCGCTTTGCTCGGACTCGTTCCACGCCTCTCGTGATCACGGATGGTGACGGCTGCATCGTTGCGAGAGATTATCTAACGATGTGTGTGTAGGCTTTGTCAAGTATGTGGTGAAAAAGTTTCGGATTTTAACGCTCCTAAAAAAGCCAACCGACTGGCTTTGTCCGGCTTAAGAACATTCCAGAAACAAGAGCCTGGTTTTGGACGGCAACGGCTCGGCGAAGCCGGGTGATCAGGACGGAGCTGTTTCCATTCCTGGCGGCCGCCAGGGCGGATCCCCGGGCCGGTTGTCCCCGGAAATCTGCGGGAGAAATACGGTTGAGTCCATTTCTTGTCCGGATTCCCCGCTGACCGGCCGAGTGGTCCGTTGACGTCCGGGTCGGGTCAGGGTCGACAGCATGCCGGTCCTGCGCCTGCCCATGGCGATCGCACCGAGAATGAGCGAGTGGAACCCGACGCGAATGGGTTAGGATTCTCGGAAACGGTTCATTTTCAGCGATTTCCCACCGCCTCCGGCAGCCGGCCGGCGTGGAATGGTTCGGCTCGGCGCGTCGACTCGCAGGCTCTCGTGGAGCCGCCGATTCCGCCTGGACTTCGAGAGCGGCCGATCGTGCCGCCATCGGGCTTCCAGCCCCGGCCCCATGCGACGGGCTGGCTGGGTGGAACCGACTCGCGGCCTCCAGCAAGGAACCAGGAAAACCGGCCCTCTCCGCCGAGTCCCATCCCACCCCGGTCACCACCCGATTGTGGGGTCCCCCGGACGCCTTGTCAATGGTCGCGCGGACTCTCCCACGGTTGCATGGGCAAACCCGATGAGTTTTAGATCACCAACGGGCATTTTGTTGCCGGAAATCAACGCGGAGGCGCAACTCCGCCGCCGGCAGGGCGTGGCTCACAGTTTTGTTAGGATTCATTTCTAAAGAAAGTAGGAAGAGGCGTTCTCCGAGTCTACGTCCTGCCCGCCTCATGAGTTCGCGGGACGCCGTGCGCCGGATGCGGCCCGGCGGAAGGTCGGGACGCCCACCTCGGCGGCGAAGCTGAAGCCCACCGGCAGCGTAGCTGAGACGCTGATGCTGCTGAAGTCCAGGACCCCGAGCACGCTGCTCGCCGGGTTGCCCTGGACTCCGATCGCGCTGGTCGGCGCCACGGCGTTCCCCTCCACCAGCGAGGCGGTCGCCACCGACGACGTGCTGGTCGGCGGGTCGAAGAACAGCCCGCTGAGCACCGCGTTGCACCCGCCCAGGTTGGTCACCTTGATCACCACGTGGCCGCTGACGTTCCACTGCAAGTACACGCCCCCGCGGAACGACGAGACCGTCTCGCTGTCCAGCACCGCACCCGTGGTCGCGCTGCTGAGCTGGATCTGCTCGCTCCGTCCCAGGTTGTCCCAGTCCACCGCGTACAGCGCCAGGTCGTGCGCCTGGCCGTCGGTCAGGTTCACGTCGATGGTGAAGCTGGTGGTGGTGTACCAGCAGGCGATCATCCGCCCGCTGCCGCCGGGGGTCTCCAGGCCGCGGGGATCCGTCGTGCTGGCCGCCCAGGTCCAGGACGACGCGCCGGCGGTCGTGACGGTGGCGTAGGCGGGGTAGCTGACGGCGTTGCCGATGATGTTGTAACCCTGCGTGCCGTAGGTCCCGATCCAGTTCCCCTGCGTCGTCGTGTTCCGGCCCACCAGCGTGGCCGTCGCCGGGGGCGCGCCGGACGGCGGGTCGAAGAACAGCCCGCTGAGCACCGCGTTGCACCCGCCCGTCCGCGTCACCGTGATCACCACGTGGCCGCTGACGTTCCACTGCAGGTACACGCCCCCGCTGAACGAGGAGATCGTCTCGGTGTCCAGCACCGCGCCGGTGGTCGCGCTGCTGAGCTGGATCTGCTCGCTCCGGACGTTGGTCT
>JAJPJC010000254.1 GCA_021324445.1 Isosphaeraceae bacterium | reverse complement strand
CGGTGATACTGGCCAGGGTCGCCTCCCTGTGTGCGAGGTGAGGGCCCGTTCCTACCCTCCAGTGCACCGGGGAGGCACACCTCCGCGGAACCCGAAAAAACGGCAAAGGTCGAACTCAGGTTCGCGAGGGCGGCCTCGGACACGCTCTCAGGTTCGCGAAGGCGGCGGGTCTGGCGCGCTGGATGTTCCCCGGCGAGGACACCCCCGCCGACCGCCCGTGCGACGGCGAGGTCGATCACCTCGACGGGGGCGCCGCGCGCACGCTGACGGTGACCGTCTACCAGGGTGGTGGACGGATCGACCCCGACGCCCTGAACTTGCCGCCGATCGAGGGGCAGCCGAGCGGCTCGCGGGGAGCGTGATCTCGGCCGGATCGCGATCCGGTCCAACCAGGGAAGAGGCCCACGACAGTTGACGCTGACGCGCGGGCGCGGGACGATTGGAGAAGGTCGTACGGATGGACCTCGCTTGACCGGAGGCATCCTCGTGCACCGCCGCCGCCCTCAGTTCTTCTTGCGGACCCTCGTCTTGCTGGTCGCGGTTGCAGCCCTCGCTCTCTTCGCGGAGGTCACGCGGCGACGATCGAGCCCGAGGTCCCTCGCCCTACCCCTGCCCCGTGGACCGTTGCGGATCGCCAGGTTGATGCACGATGGCGACTGGAACACCGCGCCCCAGGCCATCCCCAACTTCCTGAACGCCCTCCGCTCGTCCCCGTTCCGCCTCGGCGCGGCGCTGAGCCAGACAGACCTGTTCGCCCGCGACCCGAGTCTCATCTACTGCCCGCTGATCTATCTCCATGGACGCGGGGCGTTCTCGTTACCCGACGAGGACCTCGACGCCCTGAGGCGCCATCTCGTCCCGGGCGGCGGGACCCTGTTCGCCGACGCGACCTGCGGCAGGCCGGCGTTCGACGCCGCCTTCCGCCGCCTGGTCGCCGAGCTACTGCCCGACCGCAAGCTGGTGCCGATCCCCAGGGACGACGAACTGTACACCGACGCGATGGGCTTCGACCTCAGCCAGTGCCGCTACACCAAGTGCGCAGGCGGCATCACGGACTCCCCTCGGCTGGAGGGGGTGAAGATCGACGGCCACTGGGCGATCATCTACTCGAAGTACGGCATCGGCTGCGTCCTGGACCGGGACCACGATGGGGGCTGCCAGGGATACCTGCGCAACGATGCAATCAGGATCTGGTGGAACGTCCTCATCAGCTCCGCCCTGCCCTAGCGACGTGCCGGCACGGGGACGGCGAATGAGTCGCGTCTCACCGGCGGGGACGAGACTCACTGAGATGGGTCTTGAGGACTCGGGTCCCGACGGGCTACCTTCATCCACAGGGGTGCTGTGTCGACCCGGGGATTGCGGGGTTCAAGTATGCCGGGTGTTCTCCAGGCGAAGGGACGGCTGCGGGGCATCGCGATCGGGGCGGCCTTGCTGGCTGCCGCCACCTGCGCCGTCGGCGTGCTGACCGCCTGGTTGCGGCGGTCACCCGATCCGGCGGCGCAAGCCGTCCACGCCTACGACCGGGGTGGGTGGGCCGTCGCGGCGCGACTGGCCCGCCAGGCCCTCAAGGCGCGCCCGGATGATCTCCTGGCGCTGAAGATCTTGGCGCGATCGTCGGCCCAACTCGGCCAGGACGATTCGGCCCTGGCCGTCTATACCCGGCGCCTTGACCCGAAGGCGATGGAGGCCGAGGACCACGCCCTGATGGGGCTGGCGTTGCAGCGGCGGGGGCAGACCGATGCGGCCCTGCGCGCCTGGGACCGCGCGCTCGAGGGCGGTCTGATCTCACCGTGGTCGCTCGACGAGATGGCGCGCCATTATCTCCGCGCTCGTCGCCAGGAGGAGGCCGGCCGGGTCGCCCAGCGGCTCAGCCGGCTACCGGGCTGGGAGGCGCGGGGTTCGATGATGCTGGGCACGACCCGCGCCGCGCTCAACGACGTCGCCGGCGCGGCCGAGTCGTTCCGTCGCGCCCTGAGCCTCGACCCGCGCGAGATCGACCGCTCCGCGGAGCCGGTCCCGCTCGGCAGGCTGATCGCTCGGACGTTCCTCCGCATGGCCAGCCCGTTGGAGGCCCGGGCGCGGTTGCAGGCGATCCTGGCCCAGGGACCCGACCCGGAAGCGGCCTGGCTGCTCAGCCGCGCCTACCTTCAGGAAGGCGACAAGGCCCGGGCCCAGCAAGCGATGGATCAGGCCGGGTCTTACCGCGCCGAGAACCCCCTGGAGCCGGAGCCCGCCCCATACGTCGGCGAGACTCGTTGCCAGGCCTGCCACCTGGCCATCTTCCGTGACTCGCTGACGAGCCGGCATACCCGCAGCTTCCACCGCGGGGCGCAGCTCCGCGATCTTCCCCGGCCCGACCGCCCCCTGCCCGACCCCGACGACCCCAAGGTCACTCATAAGATCCTCGAGCGCGATGGCGCGCTCCGGGAACAAACGCTCATCGGGGGAGACGTTTACGAAGCCGTGGTCGACTATGCCTTCGGCACCAGCGATCGATACGTGACGATGGTCAGCCGCGACGCGCATGGCGGTTACCGCATCGCGCGGCTGTCGTATTACGACACGGCCCAGGGGCGAGGCTGGGATCGGTCCGCGCTGGATAAGACCCACCTGGCCCCGGGCCACGGCGCGGCCTTCCAGGGCGAAGCGATCGGCGTGCGCGAGGGCGTGGCCAAGTGCCTGTATTGCCACACGACGAACCCCCGGTCCGGGCCGCAGGCGACCGGCCCGGAGACCGCCGACCGCGCCATCGGCTGTGAGCGGTGTCATGGGCCGGGCGGACACCACGTCGCGGCGGTCGCGGCCGGTTTCTCCGACCCGGCCATCGTCAACCCCGCCGTGGTCTCCCCCGGGGCCGTCACGACCAGGCAGTGCAACGACTGTCACATCCTCGGCCGGGATTACCGCCAGGACGACCTGGGGGACCCCGGCTGGACCCGCTCCCAGGGAGTCGGCTGGACCTTCAGCCGGTGCAACACCGAGAGCGGCGGCGCCTTCGGTTGCGTCACCTGCCACGACCCCCACAAGCCGGCCAAGGCAACGACGACCGCCCAGTACGAAGCCAAGTGTCTCTCGTGCCACCGCTCGACAGGGCCGGCCCCGGCCGCCGGCGGCGACACCCCGAGGCCCAAGTCTCGGACTCCGATCGGCGTCGTTGCCGCGCCGACAGCCCGCGCCTGCCCGGTGGACCGATCGCAGGGATGCCTCGGTTGCCACATGCCCCGGGTGCGGATCGACTCGCTCCACCTGGACCTGGCGGACCATTCCATCCGCATCCATCGCCCGAAGCCCTGACGACCCGAGGAGGCCCCAACGGTGCGCAGAGCCGAGGATGACCCCCCAAGGATCGCAATCATGACGAGCCCCGACGAGCCTGCGTTGGTGCCGACGACCGCTCCAGAGCCGGCCTCGGACCCCGTGGTCGAGACGTCGGCGAAGCCGGACGGCAAGAGCGGAACTGGGCCGTCAGCCCTCCCCAGGCCCGGGATGTGGGCCCGGGTCCTCTCGGTCGGACTGGCCGCCGGGTTGATCGCGTGGGCCTGCGGCGAGGCGGCGATGATCCCCGAGACCGGGGCGGGGACCCGTGGTGGGAATACCCGTACGCTCCCCTCGGTCCTGGCCAGTCGCAACGCGATGGTGTCGTTCGCGATCCTGGGCGCCGCGCTGGGCCTGAGCCTCGGCTCGGCCGGGGGAATGGTCCGGCGGTCCGTGCGCTGGGCCAGCCTGGCCGCGGTCCTCGGATTGGTCCTCGGCGGCTTGACCGGGCTGGCTGCCGCCCAGCTCACCCTCCCGATCTATTACGCGCATCTCCAGGCCAACGATCTGACCGATTCCTTGCTCGTCCACGGAGGGACCTGGACGGCCCTCGGCGGAGCCGCCGGCCTGGCCTTCGGATGGGGGATGGGCGGATGGGGCCGGATGCTCCGCTGTCTGCTCGGAGGGGCCGGCGCGGCCCTGCTGGCGGCCGTCATCTATGAGTTCCTCGGCGTCACGCTCTTCCCCCTGGCCATGACGGACCGACCGCTCGCCAGGACCTCGGCCGTGCGGTTGCTGGCACCGCTGCTCGTGGCTGTGCTGGCCGCCAGCGGGGCCCTTCTCGGTGCGGGGCGGGATGCGCGGGCGGGTGCCAGGTAACCGGTGGCTCCTGGATGCGCGTGGGGGGGTGAGGATTGGGAAGCTGAGCCGCATTGTCCCGCCAACCGCCACCCGGAGCCACCCGCCACGATCAATACTGATCCGAGCTGAGAACCTCGCCGCCATTGATGGTCGACAGCGCTTGCCAGACGCCCAGGCCGGTGCCGGCCGGCGGCACGGGATAGCACGCCGATGTCGTATTTTTCACCCGCGTCACGGCCATCCAGTTCCAGGAGTTGATCGAGTTCTTGATGAAGTGGACCGAGCCATCGCAGAAGGCGATGTTGACGCCGCCGGGGTGGAAGCTCCCGGCCGAGATGCTGACAGGACTGTCGCCGCCTTCGGGCAGGCCGTTCTCGCAGCCGTCGGGGTTCTGCCAACCGCTGACGTAGTAGGCCGGTGGAATCGCCACGTTGGGCGGGTAGAACGAGGAGATGGTCGTATCGCCGTACTCGGCGTCGGACCACCAGCCCTTGCACTCGAACTCGCTGCCGCCGCCGGGCGATCCGCCGGCCTGCTCCAGCTTGCCCTGGGCACGCTCGGCCCACATCATCGAGTTGCTCGTGCCATCGGTGATCTTGGCCAGCGTCACCGGGCCGATGCCGCCATTGCCGCCGTAGACCACAGGATACCCCGCGTCGATCATGGCGCCGTTTTCCTTCGAGAGCAGCGTGGGGAGCTGGGTCCGCGTGTTGGTGACGCCGTTGTTGGGGATGTACGTCCCGATCATGCCGGCGTAGCTGCTGTAACGCATCACCATGTTGGAGCCGTCCCACCCCGGGGCCAGCTCGTAGAAGCCCAGGTTGACGATCAGCGGGTCGCTCGGGCACCAGAGGAAGCTCAACCCGGTGGAGACGACCGTGCTGTTGCTGTAGGTGTACGGGCACCACGTGAAGTTGATCGCGTTGTAGAGCGGCTGCTGCTCGGTGAAATTGGAGATCCGGGCCAGGGCCCCGAACCCGTCCACGGTCCAGACGATCGCGCCGCTGGTCCGGAAACTGGGGGCCGTGGTGCGATTGATGGGCAAGCAGCCGTTGGAGCTCTCGTAGTTGAGAGTCGCCAGGGCGAGCTGCTTCATGTTGTTGGTGCACTGGGTCCGGCGCGCGGCCTCGCGCGCCGATTGCACAGCCGGGAGCAACAGTGCAATCAAGACGGCAATGATGGCGATGACGACCAGTAACTCGATCAGCGTGAAGCCGCTCCGGCCGGCCCCACCAGGACGTGAACTCGGACCCATGGCGTGAACCTCCAGTCGACGATGAGGTGAGAGGGTGCCGGCGGCGACATCCGGCCGGCGAAACGTGGAGACGGCTCGAGATTCCGAGGAGCGGACTGAGAGCTTCGAGGTCCCGTCGCGGGATCCGGGCGCACCTGGAAGCGGGCGGTCAGTCTTGCCCTTCTTTCTTCGCGGCCTCGCGCAGGAGTCTCCGGCGCTCGCGAATGTCCACCGGCTCATACCCCTTCTTGCCGTCGGCCCTCTTCTTCATGAAGGCCGACTCGGGGATCTGGGATTCCAGGTTCTTGGCCGGGGGAAGCACTTTGGGCGTCGGCGGACCGCAACCAACGGGTACGGTCGCACAACACGACGCGACGACGGTCAAGATGATCCATCGGTGGCACATCCGGAAGCCGCCTACGTGCGAGCACATACGCAAGTTGACTCCTCGACAGGCTTTCGTGCCGGAGCCGGGACGGCACCCGATTGCCTCCAGCGGCCTCCCTTGATCCGGGTCCCTGCGGCGAGCGGCGCAGCCCCTGCTCGGTCCTTCTCCGGCGAATCGTTCTGGGTCGGCCCCGCCTGTCCCGGACATCGACTGCGGGGCCGCGCGGATCGCGGCTCCGCCGCAGGCCGACTCGTGCCGAGTTAGGCTATCGGCCCGACGCGGCCTCTGTCAAGGGACTATCGAGCCCTCTCCCAAGGTTTCAGGAATCGACCTGAGGGTCCTCGAAACCCGATCGGGGCCGGCTCTTCGGGCGTCCCTGGCTTTCGGCCCGGCCGTGTCCTTGCGACCAGGGCCGGGACCCCGGTGACTCCCAGCTGCGCGGTCTAGTTGGGCTGCGCGAACGAATCGGGAGCCAAGGTCCGCAAGAGGACGTCCACCACCTGCGCGTCCAGGTGACTCCCGGCCAGCGCCCGAAGGTGCGAATGAACTTGCATCGCCGGCCAGGCCTTGCGATAGGGGCGGTCGTGACTCAGCGCGTCGTAGATGTCCACCGCCGCGAAGATCCGCGCCTCCAACGGGATCTCTTCCCCCTTGAGCCCGCGCGGATAGCCCGTGCCGTCCCACCGCTCATGGTGGCAGTGCGGGATCTGGAGCGCCGGTCGCAGGTAGGTGATGGGCGAGAGCCACTCCAGGGCGTACTGGGGATGGCGCCGCATGACCTGCCATTCGTCGTCGCCAAGGGGCCCGGGCTTGAGCAGGATGCCGTCGGGGATGCCCAGCTTGCCGATGTCGTGCAGCAAGGCGCCGCGGCGGATGTGCACGAGCTGTTCGGGGCTCATCCCGAGGCTGCGGGCCACCCTCAGCGTCAGGTCGGTGACCCGGCGGCTGTGGCCCTCGGTCTCGCGATCACGCAGGTCGAGGACCTGGGACCAACCCTCGATCGTGGCATCGTAGGCCACGGCCAGGTCCCGGTTGGCGCGCTGGAGGTCGTCGAAGAGGGTGGCGTTGTCGAGGGCGATGGCGGTCTGGCCGGCCAGGGCCTCGAAGAAGCTCCACCACTCGGGGCCGGGCTCCAGCGCCCTGCGGTGGAAGACCTCCAGCAACCCGTGCACCTGGCCCTTGGCGATCAGGGGGATGGCGGCGTAGGCGACGAACCCTTCGTGGGCCGTGAACGTGGAGCGGACGAAGTCGTCGGCAGGTCCAGTCAGGTCGAAGATCGGCGAGACTCGGCGGCTCAGGGCGATCCGGCCGGCCAGACTCTTGCCCAGGGGCAAGCGGTTCGGCTGGACGGGGCCGGTGCGGAAGCCCTTGGCGGCGGCGCATTCCAGGGCCTGCCCGGGAGCATCGACCAGCAAGACGGCCGCGGCGGCGACGCCGAGCTGGTCGAGCACCTGGGTCAGGACCACATCCAGGGTATGCCGCAGGTCGAGGCTGGCGGTGATCGCCAGGTCGATTCGCCGCAGCGCCGAGAGTCGCTCCAGACGCTGCTCCAGTTGAGCGTTGGCGCAGGCCAGTTCCGCGGTCCGCTCCTGGACACGACGTTCCAGCTCGGCCTGGGCCTGCCGCAGCGCCTCCTCCACCCGCTTGCGGTCCAGCGCGTAGCGGATCGACCGCTCGAGCAGCTCGGGCGTGATCGTCCCCTTGACGAGATAATCGACGGCCCCGCGCCGCATGGCCTCCAGGTCGAGGGCCCGGTCCACCTGGCCGGTCAGGAGGATGATGGGCGTGGTGCAACCCCCAGCGATCGCTGCGCCGAGCAGGTCCAGCCCGGTCTCCTGGCCGAGCCGGTAATCGAGCAGGCAGACATCGTGCGCGCGGCGATCGAGGGTCTCCAGGGCGGCGTCCGGGCGGCAGACCCAATCCAGCTCATACCGCACCCATTCGATTGTCTCGAGCAGATGCCGGGTCAACAGGCAGTCGTCTTCGTCGTCCTCGACCAGGAGGACCCGGATCGGTCGCTCATTCATCGCGGTGCTCCGTGACATCGGGGGGCAGCTCCACGATCTCCAGCCAGTATTTCCCCAGCGTCTTGATGACCTCGACGAGTCGCTCGAAGGTCACCGGCTTGGTGATGTACGAGGCGGCGTTGAGGTTATAGCTCCGATAGATGTCCTCCTCGGCCTTCGAGGTGGTCAGGATCACGACCCGGATGCTCCGGAACAGCGGGTCGGCCTTGATCTCGGCCAGCGCCTCGCGACCGTCCTTCCGGGGCATGTTCAGGTCCAGGAGGATCAGCCCGGGACGCGGCGAGGCCGCCGGGTCCTGATACTGGCCCCGGCGCTTCAAGTAATCCATCAGCTCCTCGCCGTCCACGACGAAGCGCAGGTCGTTGGCGACCCGGCTCTCCTCGAACGCCTCCCGGGTCATCATGCGGTCGTCGGCATCGTCGTCGGCCATCAGGATCGTGATCGCCTTGGGTTTGCTCGTCATGGCTCTGCTCCCCCGTGGGTCTGACGGACAGGCAGGGTGATGAGGAACGTCGCCCCCTGCCCCGGTCTGCTCTGGGCGGTGATCGTGCCGCCGTGCCGCTCGGCGATCTTGCGGCAGATCGCCAGCCCCACTCCCGTCCCTTCGTACTCGCCCCGGCCATGCAGGCGCTCGAAGACCTTGAAGATCCGATCCACGTACTTCGCGTCGAACCCGATGCCGTTGTCCTGCACCAGGATTTCGTATCGCGGCGGGCCGCCTGCATTCCCGTCCCAGCGATCGGCCCGAGCGGGTAGCCGCCGGCTGTGGACCCGGACCACCGGCGGCTCGTCCGGGCGGTGGAACTTCAGCGCGTTGCCGATCAGGTTCTGCAGGAGCTGCCGCATCTGGGTCGGGTCGGCTTCCAGAGTCGGCAGCTCGCCCACCTCCACCTGAGCGCCCGCCTGGTGGATGCGCCCCTCCAGGTCCGACAGCACCTCGTGCGCCACCCGGCCGAGCGCGACCGGGACGAACGGCTGCGCCTTGGTCGTCACCCGCGAGAAGGTCAGCAAGTCGTTGATCAGGCTCCGCATTCGCCCGGCCGCCGCCTGCATCCGCTCGAGGTAATCCCGGCCCTGCTCGCCCAGCACCTCGGCATACTTCGCCTGCAACCGGTCACCGAACGCCTGGATCTTGCGCAACGGTTCCTGCAAATCGTGCGAGGCCACCGAGGCGAACTCCTCCAGCTCGCGGTTGCTCCGCTCCAGCCGGGCGGCGAAGGCCGCGGCCTGCGCCTCGGCCCGACGCGCCACCTCGGTCTCGTCCCGCGCCGCCTGCTCGGCGGCCAGCGCGATCCGCCGCTCCGCCTCGGCCTGCTTGCGCCCGGTGACGTCCTGGATGACGGCCGCGATCCGCAGGGGCCGCCCCTCGGCGTCGTGGTGGAGGATCGTGCTGATATTGACCCAGGCGATCGAGCCGTCCTTGCGGACGTACCGCCGCTCGGCGAGACACTCCGTCGCCTCGCCGTCGAACAGCCGTCGGAACTCGGCCAGCTCGGCCGGGCAGTCGTCCGGGTGCGTCACCTGCGCGAAAGTCAGGCCGAGGAGCTCCTCGGCGGAGTAGCCGGTGATCTCGCAAAGCTTCCGGTTGACCCGCAGGAATCGACCGGTCGGGTCGGCCTGGGCCTTGCCCACGGCCGAGACCTCGAAGGCGGCGCGGAATTCGGACTCGCTCTGCCGCAAGGCCGCTTCCGCGCGGCGCCGCTCGGTCACGTCATGGAAGACCAGGACCACGCCGAGGACCTCACCGCTCGCGCCGCGGATGGGGGCGGCGCTGTCTTCGATCGGGATCTCGCTCCCACCCCGGGCGACCAGGGTGGTATGATTGGCCAGGCCGACGATGTGCCCCGCGTCCAGGACCTTGCGGACCGGGTTCTCGACCGGCTTGCGCGTCTCCTCGTTGATGATGGAGAAGACCGTCTCCAAGGGCTTCCCGATCGCCTCGACGGGCTCCCAACCGGTGAGGGTCTGGGCAACGGCGTTCAAGAAGGTGACGCGCCCCGCGCCGTCGGTGGCGATGACGGCATCGCCGATGCTCCGCAGGGTCGTGGCCAGCCACCGCTCGCTCTGCTCCAGGGCCTGCCGGCCTCGTTGATTCAGGTGGTGCAGGACGCAGAGGAGTGTCAGGGCCAGGCCCGACGCGACGCCAAACGTGGCGAGGGTGCGCTGGAAGGCCGAGAGCGACTCGGCCCCGAGACGCTCGTGAACCCGCTTCACCTCCTCCACCGCTCCTCCGATCATCGCTCTCAGCTCCTCCATGAGCGCTTTCCCCCGCCCGGACAGGACGACCGGCAGCGCGGCGACCAGGCCGTGCTCCTGCCGGGCATCGATGGTCACCTGGAGTTCGGAGAGCTTCTCCGCGGCCTTCCGGCGGATGGCCTCAACCCGGTCGCGGTGCATGGGATCATCCGCGGTCAAGGTTCGGAGCCGCTCGATGTCCGCATCAATCACCGCGACCGCGCTGCGGTAGGGCTCCAGATACGTCTCCTTGCCGGTGAGGAGGTAGCCTCGTTGGCCGGTCTCGGCGTCTCGCAGATCGGAGAGGACGCCTTCCAGCCGGACGAGCACCTCCTGGTGATGGATGAGCGAGGACCAGTTGCCGAGGAGCGTCCTCAAACTCGCGAACGTGACGACCGCGTTCAGAATGAGGATGGCGATGGCAAGCGTGTAGCCGATCGCAAGTCGCTGAGGGGTCGGCTGTTGCATCGCGATCATCTTCCCCTCGTCGGCATGGGGTGCCATCCCGGACGACCGCCCAGTTTAAAAAGGCCACTTTACACTCTAGGACGAATTCCGAGCGGTGAGAAGGCCATCCTGCCTCTCCATGCAAGACGACATGATGGTACAGCTCCAGGACCCGCGCGAAGACATCGTGTGCGAACCGCCGCAGCCGTTCCCCACCGGATGCTGCCGCCCGCGGCAGCCGAAACCGGACCACGGACCACGGACAAAAGCTAGGCTTGACCAAACGTCCGGGCCTATCGAACAATACGTTGCAGGACGGCGACTTTGGGCGTCGCGCGGACCGGGGCGCGCTGGTCGGAATCCGCGCAGGTCGGCACCGTCCCCGGGGCGGGCGGTCTCTGGTCCCCCCTGACCCGCGACGCCAGCCGGGTTGGAATCCCGTGAGGCCAGAATGTCGGAACTCTCCACCGCGACACCTTCCCCGGCCGAGAAGGTCAAGCAGTTTCCCACCGTGCCGGGGCTCTACCTGATGAAGGACGCGCAGGGGCGCGTGATCTATATTGGCAAGGCCAAGAACCTGCGAAACCGGGCCGGCTCCTACTTCCACAAGGCGGCCGCCGAGGATCGGCGGATCTGCCCCTGGATCGCCGAGGTGGCCGACGTCGACTTCCTGACGGCCGAGAGCGAGGTCGACGCCTTGCTCATGGAAGCTCGTCTGATCAAGGACATCCAGCCCAAGTACAACCGCCGCGTCAAGGACGACAAGACGTTCCCCTACTTGCAGATCATCACCGGCGAGGACTTCCCCCGCGTCAACTTCACCCGGACGCCGCTGGACCGCGGCGTCAAGCTCTACGGGCCTTTCCCCAGCGCCAAGAGCCTGCGCGGCGCAATCCAGGTGCTCGAGAAGATCTTCAAGTTCCGGACCTGCTCGCTGGAGATCCAGGAGGGCGATCCCCGCTGGCGATGGTTTCGCCCCTGCCTGCTGCACTCGATCAACCAATGCACGGCCCCGTGCAACCTGCGGATTGATAAAGACTCCTATCGCGCCGATATCCGCCGGTTGCAGCTCTTCCTCGACGGCAAGAAGGACATCCTCCTCAAGGAAATGGAGGAGGAGATGCGCGCGGCGAGCAAGAACCTCCAGTTCGAGAAGGCCGCGCGGCTCCGCGACGAGATCAAGGCGCTTCAGACCCTCAACCTCCGCGGCAACCTGGCCGAGCATGCCCAGCCCGAGGTCTTCTACGTCGACCCGCGCCGGGGGCTCAAGGGCCTCAAGAAGATCCTAGGGCTCGATTCGATCCCACGGACCATTGACGGGGTGGACATCGCGCATCTCGGCGGGACGGCGATGGTCGGCTCGCTGGTGACCTTCATCGACGGCCTGCCGTTCAAGCCGGGCTATCGCCGGTACAAGATCGAGAGCGTGACCGGCGTCGACGATTTCGCCGCGATCCGCGAGGTCGTCAAGCGGCGGATCCAGGGGCTCCAGCAGCGCGACGAGCCGTTCCCCGACATCTGGCTGATCGATGGCGGCAAGGGGCAGCTCTCGGCGGCGCTGGCCGCCTTCGACGAGCTGCACGCCGTTCCCCCGACGGTCGTCGCCCTGGCCAAGCAAGAGGAAGAGATCTACCTGCCGGGCCGATCCGAGCCGATCGTGCTGAGCCGACGGTCGTTCGCCCTGCGGCTCCTCCAGTACGTCCGCGATGAGGCTCATCGTTTCGCCCAGCATTACCATCACATGCTCCGTACGAAGGGCACCCTGGGTGAAGAGGGATGATGAACCGCCCGCCGGGGATCGCCAGGATTCTGCTCGAGATGCTGACTTGGGGACTACTCAGGATCCGCGCCCTGGGCTGGAGCGGGCAGGCAGATCGGTGTATCGTCGAGGCGGATCACCTTCATAACTTGCCAAACCTCTTGGCGAGGTATGATCCCGAGCAGTTACTCGACTATTGGGACGTGGAGCGCGTCTGCTACATGGACGCTACAACGCCAGAGTTTGCCGCGGCATTACAGCCTCTCTGGCAGCAGCTCGAGCCCCACATCGAGTCGATTCGGAGCACCATCGCACACTCATGATCCTGATCTCGGCACAAGGACTCGGTCGGCAGTACACGGGCGATCCGGTCTTCATGGACCTGGCGTTCGAGGTCCGCGCCGGTGATCGGATCGGTCTGGTGGGTCCGAACGGCGCCGGCAAGACGACGCTGATGCAGATCCTGGCCGGACGGGACCAGCCCGATTATGGCGAGCTCTTCGTCCGGCCGGGGATCCGGGTGAGCCTGCTGCGGCAGGAGCCCGACTTCCCACCCGGCCAGACGCTGCTCGAGGTCGTCAAGTCGGGACTGGCCTCCCTGATCGAGCTCCAGCGCGAGCTGGAGGAGGCCGCCCGGGAGCTGGCCGAGGCCGAAGATGAAACCGAGCGCGAGGTCGCCGCGCGGCGGTATGATGAGCTGCACGAGCTGATCGAGCACCAGGATGCCTATTCAATCGATCACCGGGTCGAGGAGGTCCTCTCGGGCCTGGGCTTCGCCGAGTCGGAGTTCCACCGGGCAGCGGCGACGTTCTCCGGCGGCCAGCAGTCACGGATGATGCTGGCCAGGCTGCTCTTGCAGAGCCCCGACGTCATGCTCCTGGACGAGCCGTCGAACCACCTCGACATCGCGACGACCGAATGGCTCGAGAGCTACCTGGCGCGCCAGCCCGTCGCCATGGTCGTGGTGAGCCACGACCGCTACTTCCTGGACAAGGTGGTCACCAAGATCTGGGAGCTGCACCAGGGCCGGATCACCGCCTATCCCGGCAATTACAGCCAGTACTGGCGGCTCCGCGGTGAGAAGGCCAAGGTGCTCGAGCGGCAGGCCGAGCGCCAGGAGGAGAAGGCCGCCCAGCTTCAGGCGTACATCCGCAAGTACGGCGCCGGCCAGCGCGCCAAGCAGGCCCACGATCGCGAGCGGAAGCTCGTGCGGCTCGAGCGCGACCGGGTCGAGACCCTGCGCGACGTCGTCGGGCCGGTCATGGGCTTCGACGAGATCGAGCGCTCCGGAGATATCGTCATCGAGGCCCGCAAGCTGTCCAAGGCGTTCGACGTCCCTCTGTTCCGCGACCTGAGCTTGACCATCGAGCGCGGCCAGTGCGTCGGCGTCATCGGGCCCAACGGCGCCGGCAAGACCACGCTGATCAAGACCCTGATCGGCCGGGAGAAGCCCGACTCCGGCGAGGTCAAGCTGGGCCACAAGGTGCAGGTGGGCTACCACGACCAGGGGCTCCAGACGCTCGACCCCGACACCACGGTCGTTCGGGCCGTCTGGCCGGAGGACGATCCCGATTGGGTCGAGGGGGACGTTCGCGATCTCCTGGCCCGGTTCGGCCTTACCGGCGAGCTGGTCTTCCAGACGGTCGGCCAGCTCTCCGGCGGCGAGAAGGCCAAGGCCGCCCTGGCCCGCCTCTGTGCCACCGCGGCCAACCTCCTGGTCATGGACGAGCCGACCAATCACCTGGATATCTGGTCGCGCGAGGCGCTGGAGCGCTCGATCAACGAGTTCGAGGGGACCGTGCTGGTCGTCAGCCACGACCGCTATTTCCTCAACCAGGTCGCCGACCGGTTGATCCCGCTGGCCGACGGCCGGGCCCGCGTCATCGAGGGGGATTACGAGACCTACCAGCACCTCCTCCAGAAGGAGAAGGAACGCGCCGAGAAGGCGCAGGCCAAGGCCGCGGCCACACCGGCGAGCACCCCGGCGCCAACGCCCTCGACCGCGGCTGAGAAGCCCAAGCGGAAATTCCCCTACCGCAAGGCGGACGACATCGAACGCGAGATCGCGGACTTTGAGAAGCAGGTCGCCGAGCTGGAGGACCTGCTCGGCCAGCCCGCGACCTGGCGCGACCCGGTCAAAGCCGTCGGCACCCAGGAACGGCACCGCGACGTGAAGGCCCGGCTGGAGACGCTGTACCAGCACTGGGAGACGGCGCTGGAGGCAAACTGGTAGCAATCGCAGGAGCGTTTGTCCCGATGCGAGATTCCAGATTCCAAAGAAGAAATCATGTTGCATGAGAGACCCTGCTTGTTGGAATCTGGAATCTCGTATTTGGAATCTGGAATCTCGTCTTTGGAATCTGGAATCTGGAATCTGGAATCTGGAATCCTGGAATCCGGAATCTCGTCTTTGGAATCTGGAATCTGGAATCTGGAATCTGGAATCCTGGAATCCGGAATCTCGTCTTTGGAATCTGGAATCTGGAATCTGGAATCTGGAATCTGGAATCCTGGAATCCGGAATCTCGTCTTTGGAATCTGGAATCTGGAATCTGGAATCTGGAATCTGGAATCT
>JAJPJC010000327.1 GCA_021324445.1 Isosphaeraceae bacterium | reverse complement strand
GCTGGGTGTCCATGAAGTAGCTCCGGAGACGAGGGCTGAAACACGAGCCGAAGTTAACCCCGGCCGATGCAAATCGTCCAGAGATCCGTAGTTCCCGCGCCCGTTCTCAGGTGGGTGGATCGTGCATCGAATGATCGCGCGACGAATGACAGCGACTCCCTTCCGGACATCCGCAATCCGTCTCGCACGGGCGCTCGCTTGCGGATTGACGGGGATGTCGCTTGTCTGCTGTGCCACGAGTTGCGGCGGGAGGCCCGACTCGCCGACCCCCTCGACCAAGCCCCAAGGTCAGGCGTTCCAAGGGAAACGGCCCGCGCCGGCCGAGACCGGTCCCAAGACTCCGGCCGACGAACTGACCGCCGAACTGAGCGCGATCCTTAACAAGGAGGAACTCCGTTACGCAGCACTGCAATATGAGTATGACGAGGGCCTGCTGGCCACGATCGACAAGGCCGAAGCCTACCTCTCGGGACGACTGAAGGGGCCGGCCCCGCGCGCGATGCCGAAGTTGACCGAGCAAGAGGAGTACGATCACCTCCGGGAAGTGATCCGCCGATGGCACGCCCAGTCCGGCATGGACCTCCGGGCCGAGATCGACCGGCTCAAGGCCGACGTGGCCGCGCGCAAGCCGGGAGGATCTCCCTACCACCCGGAATTCCACAAGAAGTTCGCCGCCGTCTTCGACAGCTTCATCCCGATCGAGGTCACTGAGCTTCGCGAGCGGAGGAATCGTGCGATCCATCAGGAGGCCAAACCCCTGCTCGATAAGTATCGTGCGACGGCTCCCGATGCCGTGAAGCAGTACGAGGCGACCCTGAACGCGCCGCCCTACAGCCTCCCGCCTGAGAGCCCCCCCGAGCCGGCCGCGCAGGCGTCGTCTCGTCCCGGCGCCTGAAGCCCGGATCGGACCCGTTGCTTGCCCCCCGGCTGGTCAGTCGGACCGGTCGCGAACCGTGGGTGATCTGGGGCCTAAGTCGGTCCGCATCATCCGGCCCCGGCCTTCGGGTCGAGTCCCGCACCTATGACGTCGGCCAGGGTCCGTCCGGTCGGATCGATGATGCGGTCGGTCCGCCTGAGCCTGGCGAGATCGCGCCGGAGGTCGTGACGGTCCGGGGCCGCGGCGGTCGCCACGGTCAAGAAGGCCCGGGCCTCGAACCGGCGGCCGAGCTGCTCCGCCAGGTGAGACATCGTCACCGCGTCGCGGATCGGTTGGTTCCGTTGATACAGTTCGTGATAGCGAGCCGTTAGCTGTTCGACGTCGACCTTCTGGCGACGCAGTTCGGAGACGCGAGTCGGCTGGCCCTCCCACAGCGCCAGCTCGGCCAGCCGGTCCCAGGCGGCGAATGCGGCGGGATCGGCCGCGACCAGGCGCTCCAGCGCGCGCCGTTCCGCGGTGTCATCCCCGCGCCGCGCGGCCAGCCAGGCCGCCAACCGCTCGACCAGGGCCGGCGTCGATCCCTCGACCGGCAGGTGCTTCAGCGCCTCCTGCACCTCGGGGACGCGATTCGTCGCCAGCGCCCAGTCCAGCCGGGCACGCCACACCGGGAGATCCGCGGGGCGCCGGCGCAGGCAGGACTCGAGCCACCGCGCCGCCTCATCGTAGGCGCCGACGCGGATCGCCAGGTTTGCCTTCCCCAGCCAGACGCGATCGTCCTCGGGGGCCAGCCTCCCGGCCTGATCGAGAGTGGAGCGGATCACCGCGATCGAGACGGGAGTCTGTTGCAGCCCGATATGCGCCCGCACCAGGTTGATCGCCTCTCCGGAATCTCCTTCGCCGGCCCGGTCCAGGTCATCCCACCGCGCCTCGATCAACCGTAGGGCCTCCTCCAGGCGACCCTGGTAACAATACAGGGGTCCGAGCAGGATGGGCAAGCCCGATGACTCGATCCGAGGATCCTCGAGTGCGGCCTGGACGATCCGCTCGGCATCG
This sequence comes from Isosphaeraceae bacterium, assembly GCA_021324445.1. GTDB lineage: Bacteria > Planctomycetota > Planctomycetia > Isosphaerales > Isosphaeraceae > JAJPJC01. The sequence continues at coordinate 3,749 of JAJPJC010000327.1, read as the reverse complement.
GCCTGCCGCCCGCGCTCCATCTGGAGCTGCAAGCGGCCCTGGATCGCCCGGGCTGCAAATGGGGAGCCCGGCGGGACACGGCCCCAGGCCTGGTCGGCCGCTTCGATCCGCCTGCGCTCCCTCTCGCAGGCGCCCAGAAGGTAGAGGGCCTCATCCGAGTCGGGCCACCGAGCCAGGAGGGCGACCAGCTTCCGTGTCGCGGTCCCGTGCCGGCCGTGATCCATGTCCTCCTGGACTTCCGCCAGGGCCCTCCGATGGCGCCGGACATCCCACGCTCTCCAACCGCCCCAGGTGACTCCAGCGGCGATGGCAGCCAGCAGCAGGATCGGCCTCCATCGCCGCACAGGCCCGCTCATCCTCATCCTCCGCTCCGGAGCCGCGCCCTCCCGGAGATCGCAAGAGCGGGAGGGCCTCCTGGATGCTGCCTCCCAGTATGTTCGCTCCGTGCCACGGTCAGCAACCGGGGTCCCTCGCTGGCCGCCTTGACAGCCCACACAAGCCCTGTCACGATGCGATCGCCGCCCGCGGGACTTCCCATCGAGATGGATCAACGCCGATGCCGAGTCGGACTGCTGTCTTCGAGGAGGCCGGCCCGACCGGCTCGTTGTGCCCGGATCGCTCCACCAACCGACCGAGGGCCCTTCCCCTCCCGGTGCTCATCGCCTGGTGTGGGCTCATCGCGGGGTTCCTCGAAGTGGGTGCCATCGTCCTGCGCAAGCGAACATTCGAGCCGAATCAGCTTTACTGGATGAGCCGTCATTTCGTCTGGCTCATCCCCTTGCTCGACCTGTCGCTCTTCCTCGTCGTGGGCGCGGTCGTGTCGGGCTTCGTCGCGTGTGCACGCCGCCTGGGCCGACGGCACGGCCTTCCAGGGCGGGGGCCATCCGGGCCCGGTGGCACGGCGTTCCGAAGGCCATGGGTTACAACTCGGCTCCTGGCCGCATTGACGTTGCTCCCGGCGGTCTGGGCGGCGTTCCCCCGGATCTATGGCGCCGCCGGACTCCTCCTGGCGCTGGGAGTCGCGGCGCGGATGGTCCCGGTGCTCGAGCGGCATGCCGCCGGCTTTCGGCGACTGGTGCGGGTCAGTTTCCCCATCGTCGCCGGGCTGGTGCCCCTTCTCGCGGCTTCGGGCTGGTCGGCCGACCGGCTGGAGGCGTGGCGCCAGGCGAGGCGGCCCCTCCCATCGCCGGGCTCGCCGAACGTGCTCTTGATCGTGCTGGACACGGTGGGCGCGGACCACCTGAGCCTCCATGGCTACGACCGACCCACCAGCCCGACCCTCGAGGAGCTGGCGAGCCGGGGGATCCGCTTCGATCGGGCCCAGGCGACATCGTCGTGGACGCTCCCCTCCCATGCGAGCCTCTTTACCGGCCGATGGCCGCACGAGCTCTCCGTCGGCTGGTTCACCCCGCTGGACCGCGCCTATCCCACCCTGGCCGAGTCCCTGGGGGCGCGCGGCTACGCCACGGCGGGGTTCATTGCCAACTATTGGTATTGTGCGTCGGACTCCGGGCTGGCTCGCGGTTTCACCGCGTACCGGGATTACAGCTTTCCCCGGCTGACCGCCTTCAAGACGACGGTCCTGGTCGATCGGCTCCTCGAGGGGGTCGGGGCGCTGGAGGCCTGGTTCGAGGAATGGCTGGATTTCGATCGGTTGAGCCCGGCGGTGGATCAGCTCTGGTGGCTCTTTATGAACAATCGGAAGGCGGCGGCGGAGGTCCATCGCGAGTTCCTCGAGTGGCTGTCTCGGCGGCAGCAGCCCGAGCGGCCCTTCTTCGCCTTCCTGAATCTCTATGACGTCCACTATCCCTATGATCTGCCGGAGAAGCGCCTGCGCCGGTTCGGGTCCAGGCCGCGCAACGATCGGGAGGCGGGCCTGCTCCGGGATTGGCTGCGGCTGATTGAGGAGGGGCCGTCCCCGCGGCAGATCGCTTACGCGCGCGATGCGTACGATGACTGCGTCGCGGACCTTGACGAGCAGCTCGGCCGGTTGATCGACGAGCTTGATCGCCGTTCCATCCTCGGGCGGACCTGGGTCATCATCACCGCGGACCACGGCGAGAGCTTCGGCGAGCAGCCCGGCGTGTTCTGGCACGGCACGAGCCTCTACCGGGCGCAGTTGCATGTCCCCCTGGTGGTCCTCCCCCCTCCGGGGGGCCCGTCGCCCCGGGTGGTCACCGGGCCGGTGAGCCTCCGCGACCTGCCGGCGACGATCCTCGACGTCCTCGGATTGGGAGCCGATTCCCCCATCCCCGGGGAGTCGCTGGCGAGGTTCTGGGACGGGTCATCCCCGGCGTCGGCCGCATCGCGTGGCACGGTCCTCCCGGCCGCGGACCATCATCGGACGAATGACCGTCCCGCCGAACCCGCAGCTTTGGCTCCGGTGCTCGCCGAGCTCGTCCCGATCCAGCCATTCGATCGGGATCCCTTGTCATGGCTCACCACGCCACGATGGCCGATGGTCGCTCTGACCCTCGGTGACTGGAAGTACATCCGCCGCGAAGGGGACATTCGTGAGGAGCTGTTCCACCTGCGCGATGATGCCCAGGAGCGGCACAACCGCGCCGGCGATCCAGCCGTGCAGCCGATCCTGGAGCGCATGCGGGGGACGCTGGGTCGGCTCACCGCCGGTCCGCTGAGGTCGCAGCGGTTCAACCCCTGATCGAGGAGGCCGCGGGCCGTGAAGGCCGGTCCTGACGCGCCGCGATCGACCGGCGACGGCGAGCCTGGCAATCGCGGCATGCGTCGGGTCCTCGGAACTCTGCAATGAATCTCTGCAAAGCCCGGCGGGACCATTCTATCGGTTGGCGTAAGGCCTTTCAGGCCAAGGTCGGGATGGCCGGATTCGAACCGGCGTTCTCCTGCTCCCAAGGCAGGCGGATTGCCAGGCTTTCCCACATCCCGGAGGATTCGCTCTCCCGAGTACCCCGTGAGGGAATCGAACCCTCCTCTCCGCCTTGAAAGGGCAGTATCCTGAGCCGATAGACGAACGGGGCCTGCTGCGGAGATCGCGCGTTGGCGGGATCTCGCTGATCCAGTGGGCCGGGTGGCGCTCGAATCCACGTCTCCGCCTTTTCAGAGCGGTGCTAGACCATCTCAGCTACCGGCCCGTCGCTGAAGCTGGCCCGTCACGGGGGCGCCGGGGCGCCCGTCCCGCATCCGCCAGCCACAACCTCAAGACGCGGGATCGGCCCTCTGGGTTCGCGCGGACCGCCGGGATCGCCGGTCGGAGCGGCCTGGAGCGATCCCGATTCGCGGCCCTTACCGGCCTCGTCATCCGGGCGAGGTGCGGTTACGATGAAGCCGATTCCAACCGTCGCTCCTCTTGCCCCGGGAGATCCGATCTGGTGAATTCCCCCTCCGCGACCCAGGACGATGCCGCGGCCCCCGCGCGGGCGACTTCCGCGTCGAGACCTTGGCCTTTCCGTATCGCGATGGCCACGCTCTGGACCCTCGTGATCCTGGCCCTGTGCTGGACGCCCGCGCCAGTCGTTCAGGAGCTGGAAGAAGGCCCCTCGTGGCTCCTGCTCATCCCGAACTTCGATAAGCTCGTTCACTGGGGGATCTTTGTCGTCTTCGCCGTCCTGTGGCTCCGGACGGGCGCATCGGGGTGGAGATATGCCTGGGTGGCACTGGGCGGCGTGGCCCTGGCGACGATCTCCGAGGTGTTCCAGGCCCTCCCCGCGATCGGCCGCGATGCGTCGGTGGCCGACGCCCTGACGGACTTGATCGGAGTCGCCATCGGTCTG
>JAJPJC010000450.1 GCA_021324445.1 Isosphaeraceae bacterium | reverse complement strand
TTCCTGGCCTCCGCGGGCAGGTTCTTCACCAATTCCCCGACCCGGTCCGAGGGCTGGGTTTCGAGCCCTGTGGTCGCGACATCCTTCCCCACGACCTCGAACGCGAAATCATCGACCCAGCCTTGCCCCTTACCCGCCACGAGGAAGCCGAAGTCGATCTCCTCGGCCTCTTCCGGGATGTCCAGCACGACCTCGCACTGCTTCCAGGCGGTCGAGCCCTTGACGGGGCTTGCCCTCGTTCTGATGGAACCGGAGAGGCCCTATTGCGCCCGAGGGGCTCCGGTTCGGGTTGGGAGGGTCGGCCCGATGGGTGCAGCGGCCAGGCCGATTCGGGTCAGAGATCGCGTGCTCTTGGTCGCGGTCGCGGTCATCCCGATGACCCTCGCGAGCTGGGAAGCGATCGGACCCTTTGGTGTCTTCATCGCTTCCTCCATCCTACTGGCGGCCCTAACCACTGGAGTCCCGCCGAAAGTGCGGATCTGCCGGCCGCACGAGCGAGACTGCGATTCCACCGGTCACCTATCCCAGCGTCACCTCGACACGGGCCAGTTCGTGGGGCGTCAGGTCGAGGTGGACAGCATCGCCTTCGATGGAGAGGTCGATGATGGTTTCGCCCAGGAAGTCGACCTGGCGGGCCCAGGTGGGGTCGCGGAACAGCCGGAGACGGCACCGACCCGACTGGCCGGCCGTTTCGAGCAGGTGGAAGACCAGGCCCCAGCCCCGGTCGCCTGCGTTCGCGGCGAATTCCACCCGCGAGATCGTCACGTTCTTGTGATCGATCTGGGCCAGCCAGCCGGCGACGCCCAGGGCAGGGGGGCCCTCGTCGGTCGGCACGACCACGGCCGGCGCGAGGAAGTCCTGCACGGCCTGGAACGGATATTCCAGGTCGAGGGCCACGCCCAGTGTGAAGGTTCGGGCGGTCTCGGCGCCGGCGACCAAGAGGGTGTCGAGCATGCGTCCGCCCTGCTTGCGATGATAGGACAGACCGCCGAAGAGGAGGGCCGTCCGCTGGGTCCGGGTGGTGATATCGAGGACCTCGGGTGTCTCGGGCCGCTCGACCTCGGTCAGCTCGGGGTGGCCCAGGGCCGTGCGGCGGAGCATCGAGTTCGCATCGGGCCAGGCCCATCGGCAAGCCAGGTAGACCGACCACGGATCCGACCGGGCCGCCTGCTCCAGCCAGGCCGGGTCGAGCTCGTTCACGGTCACCGCGACCTCGAGCATGGGCCGGCCGGTCCAGAGCCGATAGCGCTGGATGAACGAGGCCAGCCGCTTCCCGGTCCGCGGGTCGAGCAGGCTTCCCTGGGAGGTCGCCTGCACCAGCGCGGGGCCGCCGTAATCGACGTCGAACCGTTCGGATCGCATCTGCGAGGCGACCGGCTTGCCCGCGGCGTCCTGGAGGCCATGGACCACCAGTTGCTGCCCCAGCCGCGGCATCCCCTCACCCACGGCGGCGATGCTCCGGATGCCGCCTGTGGTCGCGTCGACCTCGATCTCGATCGATTCGTTGCGGAGCTGGCGGCCGCGGGCCGACACGCCGCCTGAAGCGGCCGCGGGACGCGTCGGATCGCTGTCGCGCGGCACCCAGGCGAAGCCAAAGGCCGGGAGGTCCACCACGGCGATGACACCCTCGTCGGTGAACTGCGCGCTCCGCAGCGGACCCTCGGGCCGCAGATCCAGGGCCGCCTCCGGCAAGAGCACCGCGGCGCGGCGGGGTAGGACCAGCGGGTTGAACACCAGGTAGCCCGGACGCCGCCCGCGCGCGGCGCCGACGCCGTCGGCGCCGGCCCCCACGATGAGATGTGCCAGGGACTCCGACCAGGCGTGGAGGACCCGGTCCAAGTCGCCGCCGGGCTGGTCGCCGGACCGGGTCTCGATCCGCTCTTCAACCTGCTCCAACCCGGGGAGGTCTGGGGGCACATCGCCCGGCGAAGCCGAGCCAGCGGGTGCCGAGGCGATCGCTCGCGCGAAGGCCTGGATCGTCCGCGCGGCCTCGAGCCGCGCCCGCAGGCGATGATGCCGGGCCAGCCCTGAGACCGGCTGGGCATCCCGCCGCGCGACGGCCTGCGCCAGGTAGGGTGTGGCGTAGGCGTCCGGGTCGGGACGGAACGTCTCGTAGGGGCGGTCGGTGCGGTGGAAGAAGTCGTTGAGCGTGGTGAAGCGGCCCAGGACCGGCGAGTACGTGGCCACCCGGCGCAGGTCGCGATACCAGGGCGCGACCGGGCTGGGCCAGTGGACCATCGGCACGGCGGCAACGTGGTCGTCCTTCATCGTCGCGGCCATGCGCCAGGGCAGGAGCCAGCCGTGGGACGGCCGATCGGCGGCGATCGGTGGGCGCAGAAGGCTCTCCAGGCTGCTGCCGTCGGGGCCCTCCCAGAGCCGCTTCGTCTCCGGGCGGACCGGGAATCGGCCGGCGTCGAAGGACAGGTGCAGCGCATAACGGATGCCGAATCGCTTGGCGATCTGGGGCAGTTGGACGAACAGCCCGAACCGTCGCCGCGCATACGCCTCGACGCTCCGTTCGTCGAGATGGGCGCGATAGACCTGGGCCCCGCGGTGGAACTGCCACAGGACCGACTCCAGCGGCAACAAGGCGTCCTCCGCCTCGGCGTAGGTGCCGCCGGCGACATCGGCCCAGCCCTCGTCGATCGCCTGGCGGAGCGCGGCCAGGCGATCCGGATCGAGGACGGCCTGGCGTTCGACCGCCTGGGCCGGCGCCAGGAAGGTCAGGGGGACTGGTGTCTCGAGGGGATCCGCCAGCACGCCGCCGGCCATCGCCGGGTCGAGCAGGCAGAGGTCGACCAGGTAGGCGTCGACCGGATAGAACCGCTCGCGGGCCTGGGTCAAGATCTCGAAGGCAGCGCGGAGCCGATTCGTCGCCGCCTGGCCGTCGCCCAGCTGCCAGGCGTGGGCCCCGGCGATCAGCTCACGGCCCAGGCTCTCCTCGTCGGTGCTCTCGGCATGCCCCATCGCCAGCGTCAGGTCGCGGAGCATCCACCGGATCAACCCCAGGGCGAGGAAGTCGGCCGCCGGGGGAGCCATGGGATCAGCCCCGACGCGGCCGGTCGCTCCCGCCTGCTCCAGGTGCGCCCGCAACCGCTGGATCAAGTCGTCGCGGTCGGTGCCGGACTCCAGCAGCGCGGCTCCGGCGTCCGCGGCCTGGGTCCGGTATCCGGATGGGAGCTGATCCCAGGCCCCCGCGGTGACGATGCGGATCTCCCGCGGCCCCGGCGGTGACGGGGACTCGACAGGCTCGATCCGCGGCAGCTCCCTGGCCTGAGCCAGCAGCGCGGGGTGCCAGGGCGCCGAGACGGCGCACCACACGGCTTGCGCCAGCTCCTCGCGGACATTCGCCGGCGGCTCGCGGCCATCGTGGGGGATCAGGACGATCAGCGCCCAGGCGTCCCGGGTGGCATCGGCATCGAGCTCGGTTCCGACCACGCCGGTGAGGTCCGGCGGCGGCGGCTCGGGGTCGAGCGAGGGCCTGCTCATCCGTCAAGCTCCCAGCGCGGCCTTGAGATCGCGAACCTCGGCCGTGAGAGCTTCCAGCGCGCCCCGAAGCTGATCGACCTCCGCGCGGAGGGCGGCCAGCTCGGCGGCCCAGCCGGGCGCGGCCGCGGCGGCCGCGAGTTCAGTCCGGGCGGCCGACAGCCGCGCCGGCGCCTCATCGTCGCCGCTGGCGACGCGCCCGGCGAACGCCTGCCGAAGCTTCTCCAGTTCCTCCGGCGGATAAAGGCCGTGCGCCACGTACACCCCGCGGCGCTGGCCGGGGGGCGAGAGCGTTTGGACCAGGCCCCGCGGCGCCAAGCCTTCCAGGATCGTCTGGAGGGCCGGCAAGTCGGCCAGCGGCTCCATCCGGCTGGCGCGCGCGCGGAGATCGCCCTCGGTCTGGGGACCCCGCAGCAACAGCTCCGCCAGCACGGCCAGCTCGACCTTGCTCACCTTCAGCCAGTCGTACAGGGTGTGCTTCCACCGCGCGACTCGGCCGCCGCCTTCCACCAGGATCACCGCGCCCTTCTTTCGCAGGCTCTGCAGTGCCTCCTCCACGTCGTCCTGGTCGTAGTTGGTCACCGGGTCGCGGTTCGTCTTCTGGTTGCACGCCGTGACGATCGCCGCCAGCGACATCGGGTAGTATTCCGGTGTCATCTTGGCCTTCTCGACCATGACGCCCAGGACCCGACGCTCCCGAGGCGACAAGGGAACCCATGACGGTCCCGAGCCCGATGTGCCTTGGCTCTCTGTCATGATCGAATCATTCCTCAGGCAGGATGCGAAACTCCCGTAGGTCAGGCTTGAGCCTGACATTCCAATTCTCTCAGGCTCAAGCCTGACCTACGTTCTTGCCGGCGTAATCGAGTCGGGTCTCTTGCAGGGGACACGACGAGACTACGGCAGCTCCATTCGCAGCGTCTCCGTGACCCGGTTGGTGAAATTGGCGATCCCGACCGTCATGGCCAGCTCCACGATCTGGCGGTCGTTCAAGGATTGCTTGAGCCGGTTGAAGAGCGAATCCTCGACGTTGATGTGCCGGGTCACCTGCTCGGCGTATCGCATCACGTCGCGCTGGAGCTCGTCATAGGCCGAGCTGGCTTCGAAATCGGCGGTCTCACCGACCTGACGGTCGTTGAGACCGGCTTTCTTGCCCAGCGCCCGGTGATGGTGCAGGCAATAGTCGCAGCCATTGAGCTGCGAGGTCTTGATGTAGGCCAGCTCGCGGAGCTTGCCGTCGAGCTGGGTCTTGGGCAGGGTCGCGTTGAGCGCCAGGAACGCTTCGAGCATCTCCGGGTTGTGGGCCATCACCCGGAAGACGTTGGGCACCGCGCCGATCTTTCTCTCCAGGCCCTCGAAGACCGGCTTGACCTTCTCGGCGGCCTGCTGGTTCGAGACGTAGCTGACGAGCGCCATGATGCGTTCTCCCGCTCGGCTCCTGCCCGCTCTGGTTCTCGGTCTGGCCCCGATCGAGTCGGGGGCTCGTTCTGCGGGCCGAGTCGCCGAACGGGGATCATCCTAGCTCTCGTGGCGCGACGGGATCAAGGTCAGTCCCCCGACCCCCATGGTCTGACCCCCGACCCCCCGGGAACTCCCGCCGTCATCGGCGGCGATGGACCGGATCGGCATCGGAATGATCTTCAGGTTCACTCGGCTCGACTGGTTTCCACGACGGGGCGGGCGCGGTGGGCGCGATCGGATCGCCCAGGATCACGTTCTCATGGCGCCGGACGAAGTCGCAGGTCATCAATTGTTCGATGCTCCGCCGATCGACCCCCTTGGCGTTGAACGCCCAATCGAAACCCTCCATGGTCGTCAGTTCGCGAAAGTGAGCCGCGCGAATCCGTTGCTCCAGGGCGCGCTGCCGCTTGGCTTCGGCGGGGCCCAGGCGATCAAAGCCTCGCCGCAGCTATTCGGCATCGGTCTCGGAGATGCCAGGTCGCTGATATCTGTCCGTCGTCCGGGGCCGGCGTGGCGGGGCTTCCCCCACGATGCCCAGCTCGCGCATCAGCCGCCGGACCCGCCTGGCATTGACCACATGGCCTTGGCGCTCAAGCATCGCCGTCAACCGGCGATAGCCGTAGGTGGGCCACTGGCCGGCCAGCTCGATCAGGGCCGCGCGCACCGGCCGGTCCTCCTCCGGCTGGGGTCGGTAGTAGGCAGTGCTGCGGGGCGGGCCCAAGGCCTCGCAGCGGATCTTGATTGAAAATTGTTCATGCAACAACAACATTATCTCTCGTTTTTGTTCAAGTGTCAATCCAGCCTGGTCGACACTTTTTTTAAGACCTCGTGCTCGAGGGTCAGCCGGCCCAGGGCGAGCTCCAACTCGGCGCTCCGGGCCTCCTGGCCGCCGCGCTGCTCGTCGGCTTGGAACACCAGCGTCCGGTCCAGGGGTTTCACCCCTGGCTCAGGACCGTCGCCCTTCCAGGGCGAGGCCATCCGCTCCGCGGGGCCTCCAGTCGGGCCGGCGGGAAACAGGGCTTGCTCGTCATTTTGTCCGACCGCTCGAAGCCATCGATGAGATCTGAGTCTACCACGCTCCGAACCGCGGGAACAACCGCGGCGGCGTCTTCAACCAGATTCTCGACCGGTCCACCGTGCCCCGAGCGAGGTCTCCGCGGATCCAAGATCACCGCCCGGGCGACGGTGCCACACGCGGGGCATCGCAAGCCTTCCGAGGCGTAGCCCGAGCCGCTCATCGGATCCCGATGCCCGGTCACGAGGATCGGTCACGGCACGAAGGGATCGGCCGGGAAGGTTCGGTCCCACAGGTCGGCCAGGAGCTGGCGGACGTCGTCGCGATCGCGGAGCGTCGCCAGGTCAGGATCGCGGCTGGCATGCGCCGCGTCGTGGAAGCCGGCGGCGATCGCCGAGCGGAGGGCGTCGACCGCCGCGGTGGCCATCGCCTGGCGCTGGGCCGCATCCCGGGCGATCGCTGCGCAGAGGGCCAGGTCGCAGGCGAAGTTGTAGAGTCCGACCTTGGCGTCGGCAGCCACGGACCGACGCTCCTGCGCCGTCGCCAGGGCCTCGTCGACGCGGCCGGTGGTCCTCAGCACGGCGGCCAGCGCAAGGTAATCTCCATCGAGTGCCTGGCGCACCCTGGCCGTTTGCGGTGCTAGATCGAGGGCCTTCCGTTGCATCGCGATGGCTTCGCGAGAGAACCGAAGGGCTTCCTCGGGCCGGCCCAGCTCCCGCGAAACCTCTGCGAGGTTGTGCAACGATAAGCCCAGCGCGTGGGGGAATTCCACGGTCGACGGATGGGCCGACACCAGTTTCGCCTGGATGGCGGCGGCCTTGCGATACGAATCGGCAGCACCCGGATAATCCTTCGCAGGGTACTGTGCGGTCCCGAGATTATTGTAAGCTCGGGCGAGTCCAGTCTGATAATCGGGGACATCGGGGTGGTCGGAAGCCAGCCGATCCCAGGACTTGATCGCCTCTCGGAAGGCTGCGACGGCGCCGTCGAGATCACCCATCCGTCTCAGAACGACTCCCAGATTCGTGGTCTTGTTGGCCAGCCCGCGCCAGTAATCCGGGACGTCCGGGTATCGGGAAGCGAGCCGGGATCGGAGCGCGATGCCGCTTCGAAAGGCCTCGGCCGCGCCGGCAAGGTCGTTCAACTCCATCAAGACCCTCCCGAGGTTATTGGAGCCAATCGCCTGGCCGTGCTGATACAAGGGGACATTCGGGTGGGCCGCGACGAGCTTGGCATGGACGTCGATCGTGCGCCGATGCTCATCGGCCGCGGCTCGGTAATTCCCCATCTCATCGAAGACCAGGCCCAGGGAGCCGTGGGCTTGGGCCAGACCGAGCTGGTAGTCCACGCTCTCGGGATGGTCCGAGACCAGCTTGGTCTCGAGGTCGATCGCCTTCCCAATGGATTCCGCGGCGCGCGGATAATCTCCCTTTTCTCGCAGCACGTTGCTGAGCGAGTTGTAGTCATTGGCGAGTCGATGGCGATACTCAGGAACTTCGGGGTGCTCGGCGATGAGCTGGGAGAGGATCTTGACGCCCTCACGGATGACCTCGGCGGCAGCGCCGAGCTCTCCCCGGTTTTCGAGCACGATCCCCAGGTTGTTGTGGATGTTCGACAGCTCCAGGAGTCGAGCCGGCCGGTTCGACGGTTCCACAGCGAGTTTGGTCAACACGTCCTGCGCTTCCCGGTAGGCATCGGCCGCGCGCCGGTGTTCGCCGGTGTCGCGGAGGCTGTTGCCCAGGTTGTTCAAGCTCGCGACCAGACCGTCGCGGTGGGCGGCTACTTCGGGCTGGGCTGCGGCCAGCTCCCGGTACAGGGCGAGCGCCGCCTGATAGTGCGTCTTCGCCTCGTCATTGCGGCCGAGAGTCTGGGAAATCCGGCCCAGACCCAATCGTCCCTTGGCCAGCAAGCTCCGTGTCCGCTCGTCGGGGGATGGGTTTGCCTCCAGTTCCTTGGCCAGTTGTTCATAGAATTGCCGCGGCTTTTCCAGCAACCGTTTCCGCAAGGCCTGGAACTCCGTTTGCTTGAGCAGGATCTCCTGGCTGACGCCCGTGTAATAGTCCTCGATGGCCTTGAGGGTCTGATCGAGCCGCCGATCGGATTCGGCCTTCGATCGGGTGACGTGGGCATTGGCTTCCTGCAATTCCGCGTTGGCCGCCTTCAACTGGAGGTTGGCCGAAGTCACTTGCCGGTTGGCGACGTCGAGCCGGCGGTTGATCACAGAGACATGAGCGTAGCCGATCCCCAGGGCCACCAGGCTCACCAGGACCGTGGCAGCCGCGGTGGTGACCAGGGTGCGGTGCCGCCGCATCCACCGCCGGCTGTGGACGATCCACGGCTCGCGCCAGGCCGAGACCGGCTCGTCGGCCAGCCAGTGCTCGACGTCGTCGGCCAGGGCGCGCGGGGACACGTAGCGCGCGCTCGGGGCCGGCGCCATGGCTTTCAGGCAGACCGCCTCCAGGGCGTGGGGAACTTCCGGCTTGAGGCGACGCGGGGGCGGGAAGTCGCCCCGCTGCACCTTGCGGAGCACCAGGCCGCGGTCCTGATCGCTGAACGGAGCCTGGCCGGTCAGGAGGCAGTACAAGGTCGCTCCAAGACTGTAAACGTCGCTGGCCGGCCCGAGCTCGTCCAGCCGTCCGGCGGCCTGTTCCGGGCTCATGTAGGCCGCCGTGCCGATGGCCTCACCCATCACCGTGGGCGGAGTCTCACTCGAGGCGGGGGGTCGGAGCGTCTCCTCGGCGGTCGCGGCAGGGACCTCTCCGCGGCCGACGGCCTTGGCCAGGCCCCAGTCGACCACGAGGGTCTCGCCGTAGGGGCCCAGCATGATGTTGCCGGGCTTCAGGTCCCGGTGCAACACGCCCCGGGAATGCGCATAGGCGATCGCGTTGCAGACGTCCACGAACCGGCCCAGTAGCCGCCGCAGGGCCATCGTCCGCTCCCCCGGGTCCCGACCGGCTCCTTCGGCCGCATGGAACCGCTCGATCGCTTCCTTGAGGCTGTCCCCCTTGATCAACCGCATGGCATAAAACGGTCGGCCATCGTCGTAGTGACCCAGGCCGTAGACCGGCACGACGCCGGGGTGTTCCAGCCCGCCGGTCAGCTCCGCCTCCATCACGAAGCGGGCTCGACTCTCGTCGAGGTGGGCATGGTGGGCCTGGAGCTGCTTCAGCGCCACCTCGCGGTTCAGCTCGGTGTCGCAGGCGACGTAGACCTCGCCCTGTCCCCCGCGCGCATGGGGCCGCAGGATGCGGAACCGCCCGGCCTGCGCGCTGGAGGCGCCCACGGCATAGGTCCGCGTGGCGTCCGGGTCGGTGCCGGCCTCGGCGAGGCGTCCCAGGCTGACGTCCAGCTCGGGGTCGGCGACGGCCTGGAGGTCGTGCTTGATCCAGCCGACCGGGCTCAGCGCCGAGAGGCTCCGCTCGGCGTCGTTGCCGTGCTTGGCCAGGTGCTTGCGCACCAGCGGATCGAGCAAGCCGCGGTCCTCCTCGCTCAAGGCCCCTTGCTGGACGAGGATCTGTCCCAGGGACCTGGCCTTGTCCAGGACCCAGGCGTTCATGGCGGCGATCAGCGCGTCGCGCGTGACGAAGTCCATCTGGAGCGCGATGATCCCGAACAACAGGTTGCGATCGGCAGCGGGCGACGACATCGAAGGGCCCTCCGGCGGGCGTCGCGTTCCATCATCATCATCGGGCGTCGAGTTGATCCATCATAACGATGCCGCTCCGGGTGATGAAAGCGGGGATGTCCGCGCGGCCTCGTGGCCATCGCGACGGCAGGGGGCTGACCCTCGCCGAGATCGCTCAGGTTTTCCTGAAACACTTCCTCGCCTCCCCGTATGTGGAGGTGAGTGGAGGCGAGAGCAGCCAGATCCTCGACGGGATCGAAGCGGCGACCGGTGGCCGGAGCTGCTCGAGCTCGGCCGCATCGCGGCCCAGCCAGGTGAGGGTCGTGGGTCTCAGACCTGCGATCCGCGACCGGCCTCCGCTGGCGTGGAAACGTGGTCCCCCAGTTTCAGGAGCCTATCATGTTCGATTTCCTCGGCGACATCTTCGATGGCCATCACGCGGACGACCTGTTCGGGGCGCCGGGCCATGGGATGGGCGGGCACGGCGACGACCCCGGTCACACCCCGGGCGAGTCGCCCGCGGATGGCCTGCGGTTCGGCTCGTCCAGCCACCCGGACACGGCCTTCTACCACCACGATCCGAATGAGGGGGGGCTTCCGGGGATCGGGCACCCGCCGGGCCACGGGTCGCATCCCAGCGGGCCGCGGTTTGGCGAGTGGGTGAAGTGGCCCAGCGGCTACCAATATGAGCGCGATCCGGATGGTCATTACACGGGCCGGTGGAGCAGCTAGGGCCGGCTCAGCAGTGGTTCGAATCCCCGACCGCAGGGCCGCGGACCTCCGGCCCTGCACCGGGGCCTGGGGCGGCGTCCTCGAGGCGGAAGTCTCGAGCGGACACCCATCGGGGCAAGACGAAGTCAGGGGCGGGCGCGGCGTGAATCACGGCTTGGGACCAATCAGCGTGAAAGGGTCGAGCGATGGACGGAATCAATCGGATCTTGAACGGGCTCTGGACGGTCACGACGGGCGTGGCGGACGGCCTGCTGACCGCCGTCGAGGGGACAGCCAAGGGCACATTCAACGCGGCCGGATCAATCCTCCAAGGGACGGTCGAGGCGGCCGGCGGCGCCCTGAGTCATGGTTTCGAGGCGGTGGGCAAGCTGGCCCAGGGCGACGTGGATGGGGCCTTCTCCGAGGTGGGCTCCGCGGCGGGTTCGGTCATCAGCGGCGGGTGGAATGCCGTCAGCGGCACGGCCCAGGGCGTCGTCGAGGTGGTCGGCGGTACCGCCAGTGGGACCGGCAAGGCGCTGGATGCCACCTTCCGTGGCGGCGTCGATATGGTCGCCGGCAAGGTCCAGACCCTCATGGAGATCCGCCGGGCGGTCAGCGACATCGGCGCGGGTGTCGGGGCACGGATCGGTCAGTCGATCGACTCGATGACCGGTGATCCGCAGCAGTCCTACACCCAGACTCTGAGTACGCTCGGGCGTCTGGCGGCCCTCGACGTCAGCAATCACCACGGCAACGGACACGCGCCGGCATTGAGCGGTCCGCGCGCCAGCGAGCCGATCGGCCGGTTCCGACCGGACCCGGGCCAATCCTGACCGGTGCCGTCATCGTCGAGGGGGCGGTCCCACCCGCCTCCTTCCCCCGGCCGCTCCCGGCGCGGGCGGCCGCGGGTTCGGCATTCCGCCCATGGGGTCAAGGACGTTTTTCCGATAACCTGCCCCCAATGACCAGCTCCCCCACCCGAATTGGCCGGAGCCGCCGCGGCGGCTCCTCATTCAAGGAGATCGATCATGAGCGATTCACCGTTGACCATCGTGATCCAGGGACCGACCGATTCCACCGACGTCCTGGCCTTGACCGCCGAGGGCGTTGTCGTCGACGTCTACAATACGAGCGGGCACGTGATCGAGGACGTCGAGATCAAGATCAAGTTCAAGGACGATTGCTACGACAAGATCGAGGGCCGATCCTTCGAACCGAGTCGCTGGGAGCCCGGCCAGCACGTCCGCGCGACCCTGCGCCGGCCGGGCGACGCACGCGACGTCGAGGAGATCAAGATCAAGTTCAAGGGCAGCATCGACGGGGTGCGCTACAAGGACTCGGTCGAGCTCGACCGCGACGAGATGCGTGAGGAGTGCGTCTTCAGCAACGGGACGTGCCTCTACAAGCACGATTGGTGCTTGGGCCAGCCGGTCTGCTCGTGAATTCCACGGTGCATCCCATCGGGAGTCGTCCGGGGCCGGCACCCGCGAGCACCGCCGCCCCGGGGCCCTGGGGCAAGATCAGGAGGCCGCGGCGAGGCGGTGTTCGCCGTCACTCATTGAGGGAGGATCGTAGGAGACGGCGACGCCGGTCAATCCCATCCGGAAGACCGGCTGCGCGCAACCCGGTGATCACCGCACGAAGGAACCGGTGGACACCGAGCGATCCCAGAGAACCCGACGCCACGGCCCGCCGTTGGCTCCCGCTGGGACCGTCGCTCACGGCCCGCGGTGCCTCAAGGCGGATCGACAGTATTCGAACAACCCCAGCTCGATCAGCTCCTGCTCCAGCCGCTCCGGTGAATGGGTCCCCAGCGAGTGCTCCACCTGGCCCAGCAGCGATTCGACGAACAGGTCGCGGGCGCGGTGCAGGTTGAGCCGGACCCAGCCGGCGTTGACCGGCCGGCCCAGCCGCTGGGAGAGCTGCTCGGCCAGTTGGGGCGAGCGCAGCTCGGGGCAGGCGACCCGCAGCCGCAACACCGCGGCGAACGGCTGCCCGGTGCGCTCCTGGACTTTCTCCAGCGCCGCCCAGGCATGGGCCATGAGCTGCTCGCGCCAGCTCTCGAGGAATTGCCGGTCCAGGTCGTCGGCCCAGGCGTCGGCGTCGTCGCCCGCGGCGGCCGGCTCGGGCGCGTCATCCCCCAGCAGCTTCGGGGTCGTGCGCCGCGCCCGATGGTAGTCGATCATGAGGTGATAGACGGCGCGTTTGAGGAAGTCGCGGAACCGTCCCCGGCCGGGATCCGCGTTCTTGAAGTCGCCGCGAAGGAACCGCAGGGCGAACTCCTGGGCGAGGTCGTCGGCGGCATCGACGTCGCGGAGTGACGCCAGGAGATAGCGGCGCACCGCGCCGCCATAGCGCTCCAGCAGCAGCGCGCGAGCCTCCACGGCGCCATCACCCGGGTCACGATGCGCCCGCACGACCGCCGTCCAGTGCGTCTCGATCCGACTCAGATGAGATTCGATCTCCGCCTGGTCCAAGGGTTGTCTCCTGCGCTCTCCGTCCCCCGTTCGCGTCGAGATGATTCGGAGCCGAATCAGGATCAAACAGCATAGCACCACCGGATGGGTCAAGGAAGAGGACGGAAGGGGTCCCGGGGAAAGACGACGTCGAGCAGGAGGACATGGAAGTCATCGCGGTCGCGGAGTGGATCGAGAGCGGCGTCTCGGCCCATGGCCGAGGCGTCATGGTGGTTCACCAATCTTCCGAGTCGCCTCCCGGGAGGATCCGCCGGCTTGACCGGCGGGCCCTTTCTGATCTTGGGAGGGTTCGGCCCCGCGAGAATCCTCCGATCGAGCCGGAGCCGACCAGCAAAGCGATGGATCGACCTGGCCATGCGCGGTCATGCCCTACTCCGCGAACGGGTCGGCCGGGAAGGATCGATCGAACAGCTCGCCGAGGAGCCGGCGGAAGTCGTCGCGGCCGTGGAGCGGGGCGAGGTCGGGATCGCGGCTGGTCTTCGCCGCGTCGTTCCAACCGGCGGCGATGGCCGCGCGCAGCGCATTCACGGCCTCGGCGGCCAGCTCGTGCGCCTCTCCCGGGCGCCGAGCGATCGGCACGCAGAGGGACAATTCGCAGGCGGCATTGTAGAGCTCGGTGGCATTCTCGGCCCACAATCCCCTGCGAATCCGGATCACCTGGGCAGCCTCCTTCACCTGGCCTTGAAACCGCAAGGTTTCCGCCAGGCCGAAGTAATGCTTGCTCAGCGCGCGGCGAAAGTCGATCGCCTGCGGCGATCGATCGAGGGCCATGCGCTGGTGCTCGATGGCCTGGCGGAAGACGCGTTCCGACTCCCGGTATTCCCCCAGTTGATTCAGAACATCTCCGAGATTATTCAGTGATACCGCGATCCCGCTCTGGTATTCGGGAGTATGGGGATTGGCCGAGAGGAGCCTGGTCTGCGCCGCGATGGCCTGGCGATAGCGCTCGACGGCGCCTTTCAGGTCTCCGCTCGCGGTCTGGATGATCGCCATGTTGAAGCCGACCCGGCTCAGTCTGTGCTGGTATTCCGGGACGTTCGGCCGTGCTGCCGCGAGCTGGGAGAAGAGGGCGGAGGCTTTGCGGTACGCTTCCATCGCTCGAGCGAGGTCGCCCTGGACGTGCTGGGTGTAGCCGAGGTTGACGTAGCTGGAAGCGAGCCCATCCTGGTGATCTGGGACGTCGGGATGGTCCTTGGCCAGCCGGGACCAGATGGCGATCGCCCGCTCGTGGGAATCCCGCGCGCCGGCCGGGTCTCCCATCTCGGTCTGGAGGCGGCCGAGGTTGGTGTAGCTCCAACCCTCGCCGAGCTGGTAATCCGGCCGATCCGGCTGTTCCGCGCTGAGCTTGGCATAGATCGCGATGGCCTGGCGATGGGACGCCAATCCCCCGGCGAGGTCCCCGGTCGCCTGCTGGACGATGGCGAGGTTATTGAAGCTCTTGGCCAATCGATCCCTCAACAAGGGGACGTTGGGATGGGCCGCCACCAGCCTGGTCGAGATGGCGATGGCCTCTTGGTGCGATCCGACCGCGTCGCGGAGTTCCCCCGCCTCCTTCTGGGCGATTCCGAGATTGCTATATGCCGAAGCCAATGTATGAAGAGACTCCAGGGAGTTCGGCTGGGCCTCGGTGAGCCGGGACTCGCTGGCGACGGCCCGGCGCAGCGACTCCACCGCGCCGCCATGATCTCCGAGTTTGCTCAGGGTCATGGCGAGGCCGAGGTGGCTGGTGGCCAGTCCGTGGAGGGCCTTCGCGTCGTCGGGCCGGGATTTCAACAGCGCCAACCAGATCGCGATGGCTTGCCGCTGCGCCGCCGCCGAACCGGCCAGATCCCCGACGGAATAGAGCACAGCGCCGTAGTTGTGGTGACTCCAGGCCAGAGTGCTCCGGTACGTGGGTGTTTGGGGGTGGGTGGCGATCAACCGTGTTCCGACGGCAATCGCCTGGCGGAAGCAATCCGTGGCCGCCTGCAGGTCTCCCCCCGAGGCCCGCGCGCCGCCGAGGTTCCGGAGGCTCTCGGCGAGCTGGCCCTGCCATTCGGGCCGCTCCGGCTGACTCGCCACGAGCGCGCGGTACGATTGGACCGCGGCCTCGAATTGCACCCGGGCATCATCTTTCGTGTCGAGCAACGCCGCGATTTTGCCCAGGCTCAGTCTCCCCTTGGCCAGTAATGATTGGGCTCGCTCGTCGGCAGCGGCCGTCGATTCCAGCTCCTGCGCGAGTTGTTGGTAGAACTGCCGCGGCCGTTCCACCAGCCGGCGACGGAGGTCCTGGAATTCCTGTTGCCCCAGGAGAAATTCCTGTCCGACGCCCGTGTAGTAGTCCTCGATTGCCTGGAGCGTCTGATCGAGTCGCCGGTCGGATTCGGCCTTGGCCCTGGTGACCAGGTCATTGGCCGCGACCAGCTCGAGGTTTTTCACCTCCAAGCGCTGGTTGGTCGCGGTGACCTGGCGATTGGACTCGTCGAGAGCGCGATTCGTCCGGGCGAGTCGCGCGCTGATCTTCGACTCGCGCGAGTAGGCGACCCCGAGCGCGACCAGGCCCACCGCCAGGGTCGCCGCCGCGGCGGTGGCCAGCGTGCGATGCCGGCGCATCCACCGGCCGGCGCGGACCGCCGGCGGTTCCGGCCAGGCGGCGACCGGCTCGTCGGCCAGCCATCGCTCCAGGTCCTCGGCCAGGGCTCGGGGCGTCGGATAACGGGCCTCGGGGTTCCGTGCCATGGCTTGGAGGCAGATTGCCTCCAGGGGCCGCGGGACGTCCGGCTGGACTTGCCGCGGGTGTGGGAACTCGCCCCGCTGGACGCGCCCGAGTACGTCCTCGACATTCGAGCCCTCGATGGGGGCCTTGCCGGTCAGGAGGCAGTAGAGGGTCGCGCCCAGGCTGTAGACATCGCTGGCCGGCCCGAGCAGGTCGAGTCGTCCGGCCGCCTGCTCGGGGCTCATGAAGGCCGGCGTGCCGATCGCCGAGCCCGGCAGCGTCTCACTCGACCCGCTGGCCGAAGGAGGCCGCAACGTCGCCTCGCTGGAGGTCTCCGTGGTGCCCACGACCTTGGCCAGCCCCCAATCGACCAGCAGCGTCTCGCCGTACTGGCCGACCATGATGTTGCCCGGCTTGATGTCGCGGTGCAGCACGCCCCGGCTGTGGGCATAGGCGATCGCATTGCAGACGTCCAGGAACCGCCGCAGCAGCTTCTGGAGCTCCAGCGACCGCTCGCCGGGGCTTCGCCCCGGGGACGCGCCCCGGTGGAACTGCTCGATCGCTTCCTTGAGGCTGTCCCCTTTGATGAAGCGCATGGCGTAGAACGGCCGGCCGTCCTCGTAGTGGCCCAGGCCGTAGACCGGCACGATCCCTGGATGCTCCAACCCGCCGGTGATTTCCGCCTCCAGGAGGAAGCGCGACCGGCTCTCGGGATGGCCGCAATGGCGCGGCTGGATCTGTTTCAGGGCGACCTCGCGGTGCAGCTCGACGTCCTGGGCGACGAAGACCTCGCCCAGGCCGCCCTTGGCGTGGAACCGCAGGATCCGGAACCGCGGGCCCGCCGCGCCCGCCGCGCCCGCCGCGAGCACCTGCGTCGCGGTGGCCTCGGCCTCGCCCGCGACCCGGGCTCGGGGGGAGGGGAGCCGATCGAGGGTCTGTTCCAGTTCCCGGTCCAGCCTGGCGACAGGTTCCAGCGCCCCACGGATCCAATCGACCGAGCTGAGCGAGGCCAGGCTTCGGCTCGGGTCGTCACGATGCTGGGCGATGTGGCGGCTCACCAGCGGCTCGAGCAAGGCGCGGTCGCCTGGTGCCAGGGCTCCCTGGGCTTCCAGGATCTCGCCCAGGGAACGTTGCTTCTGGAGCACCCAGGCGTTCATCGCGGCGATCAGCGCATCGCGGGTGATGAAGTCCATCTGCAACGCCAGGACACCGAACAGCAGGTTGCGATCGGCAGAATGGGCCACGGAGCACCCCCTTCGGCGAGGATCGACATCGCCCCATCGCGTCACCCATCATAAACCGCCGGACGCTGGAGCAAAAGGGATTGCAACCTCCCAGGCGCCCGCGGCTCTCGGGGCCGCTCCACCCCGCTTCCAAGGAGGATCGGACCGGGAGAAGACCGGGGGGCCCGTTGAGCCGGACCACTCAGGAGCAGTTGACGGAATCCTCGAAGCCCTCTCTGGGCCCGATCAACAACGCCCTCAGCGCGTTCGAGAACTCGGTCGACTGGAGCCAAACTTACGGCGATGAGGCCGACTCGCTCGACGACGTGGACGTCGCGGATCCCCTGAGCAAGGACGCTTTCGACGACATCGGCGAGGACGGCCTGGGCACCTTCGGCGATGACGAGCCCTGAGCCGAGGACCGGGATCGCGAAATCGACGACCGCTCAACCCGAGCGACCGCGACCAGAGCGCGACTGCTCGCAAACGACATCCCCACCGAGATCACGAGGTCGCGCCCGTGGTCTCGGTCATGGCTTCGATCTCCTGGATGAGGCGCCGGAAGTCGTCGCGGTCGCGGATGGGGGCGTAGGCGGGGTCGGACTCCAGGTGCTTGGCATCGCGGAAGCCATTGCGGATGGCGGTGCGGAGCGCGTCAATCGCCCGATCGGCATAGGAGCGAGCCAGGGGCTCGCGCTGGTCGGCCGGCACGGCGGGGTCCGCCCGGACGATCTGGGCGCAACGGCAGAGGAACTCGGCGGCCTCGAACGATTCCTCGTAGCCGTTGGGCTCGAGGCGGAGGTATTCCGCGATCGCCGTGGCGGCGGCGCGATGGTCCTTGCGGTCGATGAGGATCGCGCAGAGGGTCCACCAGGCGTAACTGATGGCCGTCCGGTAGTCGGGGTTCCGGACGTTGGATTGGTAGACGCTGCTCAGCAGGCGGACGGCTTCGCGCTCCAGCGGCAGGGCCTCGGCGGGACGGCCGCGTTCTCGGAGCAGATCGGCGAGGTTGTGCAGCACCTGACCGTGACCGAATCGGTAGGCGAGAACCTGGGGGTAGTCCGCGGCCAGGCGGGACTGGTAGGCGAGCTCCTTGCGATAGAGCGACTCGGCCTCCGGGAACCGATGCTGCGCGCGAAGCAGATTGGCGAGGCTATCGCACATCGACGCCAGCTTGGAGCGGTACTCCGGGACCGCCTCGGCCATGGCGACGAGCTGCTCCTGAAGCGCGATCGCCGTGTCGAGGATCGCGCGCGCCTCGGCCGCTCGAGCGGGATCCGTCCGGATGAGATTGGCCAGATTGCTCAAGACGGTAGCGGCCAGCTCGTGGTAGGCGGGGACTGCCGGGAAGTCGGCCCGCAGGCGCTGAGACAGCTCGCGCGCTTCCACCAGGGTGCGCTCGGCCTGGTCCGGCTGGCGATTGGCCGCCAGCGCGCCGGCCTGGCTGAGCAAGAGGGTCACCAGCAGCTCGCGGTAGGCACTCGTGCGGGGCGACGCCTGGACCAGCGCCTTTTGCACGCGAACGGCATGGGCGTAACCCTGGAGGGCCTCGGTCCATCGCCCGCGGTTCATCAGGACCTGGCTGAGGTGGCCGAGGATCGTCACGAGCTCCTGGTGGACGCGCGGGTCGGCGGGGCTCGACGGCGGATTGGCCAGGCAGAGCTGGCGGCCGCGGACGAAGAAATGTTCGGCCTCATCCCAGCGCCCGGCGTCGCGACACAAGACGCCGAGGTGGTCCAGGCAGACGGCCATTCGCCAGCGGTCCTCGCCGGAACCGGGCACCTCCATGACGATCAGGCCGCGCACCTCCATGGCCAGGCGGTAGGCCGCCTCGGCATCGCTGATCCGTCCCAGCGTGGCCAGCGCCAGGCCCATCGTATCCAGGACCGAGGCGCGCTCGCGACGGTAGCTCAGCTCGCGCGGTGAGCGCGCGGTGAGATCGTCGAGGATCGTGAGCGCTTGCCGACAGGTCCGTTCGGCCTCATCGAGCCGGTTGAGCTGGACCTGGAGCCCGGCCGCCATCCGCGCCGCCCGGGCGACCCGGAAGAGGACCGCGGGGTCGTCGCTATGGTCCGTGAGCAACCCGAGCTGGAACTGGAGCGCATCCTCCAGCAGCTCCGAGCGGAGCGACTCCATCTGGGGCAGGCCCTTGAGCCGCTCCTGGCCGATCCGGGTCAGCAGCCGTTCGATGGTGTCGTTGGCCTTCTCGAAGCTGGACTCGGCCTGGCGCAGCCGGCGCTCGTCCTCTTGCCGCTGAAACGTCGCGACCACCAGGCCGCCGACCAGAGCGACCAGCACGGCGGCCCCGATCGCGAGGACCACCGTACGCCGTCCCACGGCGATGCCGAAGTGTCCGTTCCGAGCAGCCGTCGATTGCGACATGGGATGGGCCTCCAGATCGCCGGATGAGCGCCCATCATACAACCGTGGCGGGAAGCCGGGAAAGGCTTCGACGTTCGGGGCGACCCGGCCGGCCGGATGTCTTGGCCCCACTGCAACGCTCCGTGCCTGGGACAGGGCGATCCGACCTCAGATCTTGAGGAAGATCCGCTGCCGGTACATCCAGAAACAAATCAGCCAGAACACGAGCAGAATCGACGTCGCCCGGATGAGCGGGCCGTAGGTTCCGGTGAAGATGTCCGGTCCGAGGTGGGTGCGCAACGTGGTCGCGACGAACGGCTTCATGAGCTGGGCCATGAGATAGATGGCGATCGAGTTCATGCCGACGACGGCCAGGGGGAACGACCATCGGCGGAAACCGGCCACGTCGATCAGGCCGTAGAACGCCGCCAGCATCCAGCAAGTCCAGCCGGTCGAGTAGACGGTCCACGACGGGGTCCAGATCCGCTTGACGATGGGGCAGACCGTCGTGTCGAGGACCATTCCCAACGAGCAGCAGACCGCGCCAGCCACGAGTAGGATGCGGAGCTTGGCCAGCCGGTCGCGCTGCCAGCGGAGGAGCTCGCCGGCCAGCACGCCGAAGAGCATCGTCGCCATCGATGGGATAAAGTTCAGCGTTGCGTATCCTCCCTCGTTGAAGCGAAACGGATGACCCGGCGGCTGCGGGAAGAGGTTGAGGAACCATCGGTCGAACGCCGCGGCGACGTTCGTATTCTTGTTCCAGTGGGCGAAGAAGCCCGGCATCATGATCCCCGCGTCCGCGGCGCCGTATTTGGCGAGGGGAAAATCCGAGGCGGGCAGGGGATACCACGCGAAGAGCAGCCAGTCCGCAACCAGGATTGCCAGGGCTGCGGCGAGCTGGACGGCCGGCCGGTGCCCCAGCAGCAAGAACACGAACGTGTAGCCGAGCCCGATCTGCCCGAGCACGTTGACGAACGAGTAGTGCGTGTACCGGCTGCCGTTGGACGCCAGGAAGACCGCCAGCGCGATCAGGACCGCGGAGCGAACCAGCGCGTGGGCGAACATCCGGGGCCAGGTCTCGCCCCGGGCGCTCCGGTTGGCGTAGGAGAACGGCATCGCCACGCCCACCAGGAACATGAACGACGGCTGGATCATGTCCCAGAAGACACCGCCGCGCCACGGCACGTGGTCGAGCTGTTGCCGCAGCGCGTCGACCAGGTTGGACCCGAACGACTCACTATGATTGGGGAAGCCAGCCAGCATGCCGGCGCCCCCCGAGGCCATCGCCAGCATCACGAACCCTCGATAGGCGTCGAGCGAGCGGAGACGGGTCGGCGGGCCATCGGGATCGGGCTTCATGGGCGGGGTCCTCGGGGTTCGTCGGCGATCGATCGCGAGCACACCGCCTGTGCGAATCCTCGGGCGGTCCCCCGATTCTAAGCCTTGCGAACTCCGGGAGAAAGGCCGAGCAGCCGGCACGGCACCAACTCCCTGGGGACGCCGTTGCTCGAGCCGGCCGTGTCCCTTTACGCAGCCGGCTCGTCTGTCGTAGGCTGTGGACTCGCTGGATTCGACCGCCCGGCGCGGACCTCGGCGGCCGAGCCCCGGTACGGCGGTTCCGACCCTCCCCTTCGGAGCCGGCTTCAGGGATCGCGAGCGATCCAAATCGGCGACCGGAGGACTGCTGGGATGGGATGGTTCTCGTCGAGCCTGTTTCGCCGCAAAGATGTCGCCCAGTTGATCGGCGAGATGAACGACGGCGACCGGCTCAATCGGCGGCTCGGTCCGCTGGCCCTGACGGGCCTCGGCGTGGGCGCGACGATCGGCACGGGGCTGTACGTGCAGACGGGATTCGTCGCCAGGGAGTTCGCGGGTCCGTCCCTGGTGCTGTCCTTCCTGCTGGCGGCCGTCGGCTGCGGGTTCGCGGCGCTGTGCTACTCGGAGCTGGCCAGCATGGTGCCGGTGGCCGGCAGTGCGTATACCTATGCCTACGCGACGCTCGGCGAGCTGCTGGCCTGGGTCATCGGCTGGGACCTGATCCTGGAATATGCCATCGGCTCGAGCGTCGTCGCCGCCGGCTGGTCGAACTACCTCGATGCCCTGCTGCGGCATGTCTTGGCGGTGTCGATCGACCCCCGGCTCCAGTCGGCACCCTGGGACTTCGATGTCCAGCGGGGGGTCTTCTTCCTCCGGAGCGTGACCCTCCCCGACGGCCAGACGGCCCAGGCGTGGTGCAACCTCCCCGCGGTCTTCATCACGGCCGCCGTGACGGTCATCCTGGTGATCGGGATCCGGGAGAGCGCGGGGTTCAACGCCGCGATGGTGTTGCTGAATATCGCCGTCATCCTGACGGTGGTGGGGATCGGAGCATCGTATCTGGAACCCAGGAACTGGCGGCCGTTCCTGCACGAGGAGAAGGGCTGGAGCGGGGTGGCCGAGGGCGCGGGCCGGATCTTCTTCGCCTACATCGGATTCGACTCGATCTCGACGCACGCCGAGGAAGCCCGCCGGCCGCAGCGGGACCTGGCGATCGGCATCATGGGGGCGCTGACGATCTGCACCGTGTTGTATGTCGCGGTCGCGGCCGTCCTGACTGGAATGATCCCCTATGGCCAGATCGACATCAACGCCCCGCTGGCGGCGGCCTTGCACGCCAAGGGCCTCACGTTCGCCGGCGGCCTGGTCACCCTGGGCATCCTCGCCGGCATGACCAGCTCGCTTTTGGTCGGCAACCTCAGTCAACCGCGGATCCTCCTGGCGATGGCCCGGGACGGCTTGCTCCCCCAGGGCCTCTTCGCGGCGGTCCATCCCCGGTTCAAGACACCCTGGAAGGCAACCATCGTGGTCGGCGTCGTGGTCGCGGCCGCGGCCGCGCTGGCCCCCCTGGGATTCCTCGCCGACCTGGTCAGCATCGGCACCCTCTTCGCCTTCATCGTCGTCTCGGTTGCGGTCTGGATCTTGCGGATCACCGACCCCGACATGCCCCGCCCGTTCCGCGCCCCGATGGTCCCCCTGGTCGCCACCCTGAGCATGCTCGTCAACGGTTACATGATGTTCCACCTTGGCCCCGAGAATTGGCTGCGACTCCTGGTCTGGCTGGTCCTCGGCCTGGTGATCTATTTCGGCTACAGCCGGCGCCATTCGGCGCTCCGCTCGAGGGCCCTCGAAGCGGTCCCAAGGCTGTGAGCAGCCCCTCGGCGGGAGGCCTGTGCATGCCCCAGTCCGATCGAGATCCGCGATGGTACCAAGGGCTCACGGCGGGCCACTGGATGGTGCTGGCGGTGGCGTCGGCGGGCTGGATCTTCGACGTCTACGAAGGGCAGCTCTTCACGATCTTCAAGACGCCGATGCTGGGCGAGCTGGCCGGCGGGGGCACATCGGCGATCGAGTGGCAGGCGAACGTCGGCTTCGCCGCCTTCCTGCTGGGAGGCGCCGCCGGGGGACTGATCTTCGGCGTGCTCGGCGATCGTTACGGGCGGGTGCGGACCATGGCGGCCACGATCCTGGTCTACTCGATCTTCTCGGCGTTGACGGCCTTCGCGCGGGCCGCCTGGCATGTTCACGTGCTGCGGTTCCTGGTCGCCCTGGGCACGGGCGGCGAGTGGGCGATTGCCGCGGCGCTGGTGGTCGAGACGTTCCCGGCACACGCCCGGACCGCGGCGTCGGGTCTGTTCCACACGTCGAGCGTCATCGGTGTCGGCCTGGCGTCGGTGACGGGGATGATCTTCGTCCGGCCCGATTCCTGGCGCTGGGGTTTCCTGCTGGGCGTGGTCCCCGCACTGCTGGTCTTGTGGATCCGGGTGAGCCTGCGCGAGCCCGAGCGCTGGGTCGCGACGCGGCACGAGGACGCTTCCTCCTCGCGCCCGCGTTACGCCGATCTGGCCGAACTGCTGGGCCGGCCGCCCTGGCGCGGGCGGGCCCTGCTGGGGCTCGGGCTGGCCACCGTCGGGCTGGCGACCTACTGGGGCATCTTCGCCTGGGGTCCCGAGCTGGTCGCGACCGTGATGGGGGATCGCGCCTCGGCCGAGGAACGCCAGTCCGCCTCGAGCCTGGCCTACTTGCTGATGAACTTCACCGGCGGCCTGCTCGGGCTGCTCTCGTTCGCGCCTCTGGCCTCCAGGCGCGGCCGTCGCTTCGCCTTCGCCGTGTATCACGTCGGGGCAGCGGTCCTCGCGCCGGTGACCTTCCTGGGGGCGCGTTCGCTGACCGAGGCCCTCGCACTCCTCCCGGTGATGGCGTTCTTCGTCCTGGGCCTGCACGCCGGATACGCGATCTATTTCCCGGAACTCTTCCCGACCCGGCTGAGGGCCACGGGCTCGAGCGCCTGCTTCAACCTCGGCCGGGTGCTGGGCGCGTTCATCCTGCTGATCCGCGGCTCGCTGGGCGCGGCGCTCGGCCTGCGCTGGGCGGTCGTGGCCATCTCGGGCTTGTTCTGGGCGGGCCTGCTCATCCTGGTCTTCGCCCCCGAGACCCGCGGGCAGGAACTGCCCGAGTGACGTCGCTCGCGCTTCCCTTGATGGACACCAGCGTTCGGTCGAGATGACAGACTCCTGATTCGGACGGCCATCACGTTCCATTCTCGGGAACTCGCGGTAGGCTCGCGAGGAACTGGGCCGGCGTCATGATCGCAATGCCACGGAACGGATTCAGGCTCAACAAGTCCTGGGCACCTGTCACCAAACAGGAGGCTTCGCCGCTGACGGCCACCTCCAGGAACTTGTTATCCTTGGGGTCGCGACACTCCCGGATCGTCTCACTGATTTCGACGAGAGTTCCTTCACCGAGGAGCTTAACCAGGAATTCGTCTCGCTCCTCCCGAGTGACGTAACGATCGAACTTGCTTCTGCCGAGCACCTCGCTCAGCTCTGTGAAGGTGGCTTGAGACAGAAGGATGATCCCTTGAGAGTCTGTTCCCAAAGCTCCGGAGGGGCGGCGGTCAAGAGCCAGGAGCGACAGCCCCTGGTCGACCGCGGAGAGCCGAGCCCCCCCTCTCTGGGGTACCAGCCCCATCCGTGCGAAAACCTGCGGTAGCGTGTTGTGCGCAATGTCGAGGGGCCGGTTCACCGGACTGGAGTCATCATCCAGTTCACCCCCTCGATAGCCCCTGGACGCGGTATTTCGCGCCATGTTGACCCCCGAGATAGGACCCTGTTTCCTTGCGCAAAATACGCCAGCTTGTCGGCGAACATTGCGCACACCGCGAGTTGTACGCCATGATTTTGCGCAATGTCTCGGGGCATCCCGCCGATTCGGCTCCTCCTGGTGGCCCATCCTCCCCAGATTGATAAGCGACGGGGTTCCTTACCGTAGGTTTTCGCAGACTTGGGGCTGGGACCCCTGCGCAACACGACCGTAAGGCGCTCTAGCCTCCGAATACGTCCCGGCAGACGCGCAGGAAGTTGCCTCCCAGGACCTTCTGGATATCGTCCTCCGGGTAGCCGCGGGCCAGCAGGGCCTCGGTCACGCGGATCAGGCTCCCGAGGTCGGGGACCGCCCAGGCGATCTGACGCGCGCCCTGGGCGCGCTGGAAGTCCCCCCAGGCGCCCTCGGTCGGGAAGAAGTCGCACCCCAGCGCCACCGCGTCGATCCCGACCACCTGGGCGATGTAATCGACCTGGTCCGCCACCTGGCGCACCGTGGGGATCGGGCCCAGATAGGAGGAGTAGAAGTGCAGGCCGACCACGCCACGGCTCCGGGCCACAGCGCGCAATTGCCGGTCGCTGAGCGAGTCGCCGTCGGTTGCCGGCGTGCGGTTGGCCACCGAGTGGCAGACGATCACCGGCTTCTCCGACATCGCGGCGACCTCGAAGAACGCCCGCGTCGGGCAGTGCGTCAGGCTGGTGATGATCCCCAGCCGGTTACACTCCCGCACGACCTGGCCGCCGAAGTCGGTCAGCGCGGAGTTCTCGACGACCTGGTTGGGGACCGCCCAGCGCAGTTGCAGTTCCCTGAGGCCCCGGTCGTGGAAGGTCTTCAGGGTCTCGAGCCGCCCTTCGAGCAGCTTGGCCCCTTCCACGCCCAGCAGGATCGCGACCTTGCCCTCGCGCCTGGCCCGCTCGATGTCCGCGGCCGTCCTGGCGAGCAGGATATGCCCCGGATCGGCACGGATGGACTCCTCCGCCTGCTCCAGCGCCGCGAGCGTCCGGCGCGTCCAGCCCTCACGGTGGGACGCCGAGGCCGCGAACTGGCCGTTGATCTCGACGTCGACCCCGAGCTGATAGACCTTGGCCGTCACCCCGCCGGCGAGCATCCTGGGCACGTCCGGGCCGATCGGGTTGTGGTCGTGGATGGCGATGACGAGGCTCCGGCGGTGCAGCGCCCGGGCGCGGTCGCGGAACGCCTCGCCCTGCCGCCGCAGCTCGCTCCGCGCCGGCGGCAGCTCGAAGCGGAGGAAGCGCTCCGCGTTCCCGGCCAGGATCGCCTGCTTCTCGCCTTCGAGGAGGAAGGGGCACTCGTCGGCGATTCGCGTCCAGCGGGCCCGCCCGGTCGTATAGGCGTCGGGGCCTTCGGCCCAGTAGGGCCAATCGGTCCCGTACATCACCTTCTCGGCCCCGACGGCGCGGACCAGGCGCTCCAGCCAGGCCGGCCCGGTGAAGCCGGTGGCGGCCGCCAGGTCGCAGGAGACGTTCGGGTGATCGGCGATCAGCCGGAAGATCGCGTCGTAATCGGCCTCCACCCGCGCCGTGCCCGTGTGGGCCAGCGAGAAGGGGACCTCCGCGAACTGCCGGAAGATCGGCGCCACCAGCTTCGCGTAGTCGGCGAACGTCCGGACCAGCTCCCGACGCCGCGGCGATTCCTTCTCCGGCGGCATGAATTTCAAGTACCAGTACGAGAGGTCCACGATCACCGGCTTCTTGAGCTTCCGGCACAGCTCATAGACCGGCAGGAACCCGGGGTGGTCCGGCCAGAAGCCGTGGAAGACGGGCAGCAGCTTGATCCCCGATGCACCCGCTTCCAGGTCGCGCCGCAGGTCGTCGAGATAGCCCGGGCGCGAGGGGTCGATATGGTCCGGGAACCAGTCGAACAGGTCGGGATACCGCTTCCAGGTGGCGACCTGGTAGTCCTTACTATACAGCGGCAAGAGGCTGCGCGGGTCGACGCCCCGGGGCATCTGCTGGTGGATGTCGACCGAGGTGTACGAGATCAGGAAGGCCTTGTCCACGCCCCCGCGGCGGAGGGCGTCGACGGTCGCCTCGGCGTGAGCCATCTGGTAGACGGATCCGCCGAAGTGGGCCGGCAGCTTCGTGTGGGTATTGAAGATGTGCAGATGGGTGTCGATGACTCGATAGGGCTTCTTCGGCCCGGGTGTCCCGCCCGGGGGCACCTGTCCCGTTGCCAAGGCACCGGCCGCCGGCGCGCCGCCGATGGCCGCGAGGAAGGTCCGTCGACGCATGAGGGCTCACTCTCTCCAGCAGGCAGCAGGCGGTAGGCCGCGATCGATCTCACTCGCGCTTGGGTTTCGCATCGGGGCCCGCGGGCTCGTTCTCTTCCTTCGTCTCCAGGACGCCGGCCACCTGCCCGCGGTCGTTGATGGCGGTGGCGGAGGCGAAGTTCGGGCCCCCCTCGTCGAGCAGCCGCAACCGGCCCCCCGCGAAGACGAAGCCATTTGGCCCGATCTTCGACCCACCGGGGCCGTCGACCATGCCGACGACTTCCCCCGGGTTGTTGATCGCGAGTGCCTCGGATCGGATGTAGCCCGCGGGCTCCGGCAGCAGCTTGATGCCCTCACGCCGCGACCAGAGGGCCGCATGGGTCAAGCCGTCGCTGGTGAACCGCACACCGACGACTGTGCCCGCGTCGTTGACGGCCTTCGGGACGAGCGCGCCGTCGTCCCCGATCCGCTCGCGCGTCCACCGGCCGGAGGCGTCCCGCGCCCAGAGGCAGGGGGCGGCCCCGTCGACGGCCGCGACGAACCGGCCGTCGCCGCTGATGACGACGGTCGTGGACCGCAGTCGGGAGTCGTGCGGCAGGGCCGTACTCTTCCAGCCCCCGCCGTCGTCGTCCCAGACGCAGGCCCGCACCCGGTTGTCGCCTACTGAATAGCCGCTGATGCGACGGCCGTCGCGGGTGATCCCACAGGCGAATGAGGCCGAGTCGTTCTCCAGGACGCCGAGGCCGCGGATCCCGGTTCTGGCCTCCCAGACGAAGGCCTGGTTGCGCAGGTGGACGCGCACCCCGGGGGGCGCGGGCTTGCTGGCACGGCCGACGACCCGCCCGTCATCGCTCACGGCGGCCGGGAAGGTGGCCGTGTAGCCCTCCAGTAGCGGGAGATAGGTCATCGCCTTCCCCCTGGCGAAGAACGGCACCTCCGCGATCACGCCGGGATGGCGCGCGTCCTCCTTCCACTCGAAGCCGACGATCTCGCCGCGACCATTGATCCCCGTGGCGGTGATGTCGTTGTCCTTGGGTGTGACCACCTGGTACTTCTTGGGCGGCTCGGCCGCCGCGGCGATCGCGATCAGGCCGAGGGCGGCGGACCATAGGATCGGCATGCATCGCATCGAAATCCCTCCCCAAACGACCTGGACAAACGAAGCGATCCGCCCTCGATGAGGATCGAGTCTACCATCCACCGACTCGGCCCGGAAGCGGTGGTCGCCCGCTGGCGCGGGCGATCCAATCCCCTCACGTTAGTGGAGAGCTCCTATGTCCTCTTCGCTACAATGATGATGAGTCCGCCGCCGATGGCCCGGAAGTTTGGGCCCTGGAGCCGTCTCTCTCAATTCTGATCAGGATCTGTTGACAACCGGCACCTCTCGACCGTCTTTGGGACAGGGGAACGCAGATGTCGAGCGACTCCGGCCACGGCAATCTCCGGAACAGGCGCATCCCGGCCGGCGATCCGCCAGCGCTCGGGAGCGGACCGCGCCACCGCGTGAGTGACACTGGGCCACGACCACCGATGAACGAAGTCACTCGCATCCTGTCGGCGATCGAGCAGGGCGACCCGAAGGCCAGCGAGCAATTGTTGCCGTTGGTCTACGACGAGCTGCGCAAGCTCGCCGCGGCCAGGCTCGCACGCATGGGGCCCGGGCAGACGCTTCAGGCCACGGCCTTGGTCCACGAGGCCTATCTGCGGCTGGTGGAGAACGGACGGGCACCCCCCCCGACCAGCCCGACCCGGCCGATTTCGAGTCCACGGTCCGCGTGGACGTCCTGGAGGATTACACGGAGAAGTCCCGTCGCAAGGAGAAACGCTACCTGGGCGACCGACTCCGACCACCCGTCCGACTTTCCGACTTCCTTCCGCTGGCCAGGACCCTCCTCCTGACCGGCGCCCTGGTCGTCGTGCTCATCCTCCTCATCGAGTTGCTCCTGCTCAAGGCGCGAGGAGCCGAGCCTGTCGCGGCCGCCACCGACAACCAGGCATTCGCCTGCGTCCGGTTCCCATCTTTCCCCGTTTCGTGAAAGGGTCGAGGATCTTTTCCGCAAGTGGGATCGGAGACTTCGGGAGAGGCCGGTGATCGGGAGGCTCGGCGCCCCCGGGCGAAGGCGAACTCGAGATGACGTATCACCACGAGATCGTTGATCGGATTCGGGCCCTGGTGGAGTCGGGATTCTCTTCATCCGGTCCGAGCGGATCGGGCAGCTCTGGCCGGCGATCGTCTCGGCGGGTTGGAGTGAACGGCTCGAGGGCGCGCGGAAGTTCGAGGCCGTGGGCCAGCAGGATGATCCACGTGTCGCGGCGTTGGAGGCGGCCGTCGACCTGCTCGAGCTGATCGGCATCCGGGAGGTGGAAGCCCGGGTGCAAGCCCTGGCCGGCCGCGCCAAGCGCGCGCTGTCCGAGCTGGCCAACGTGGAGCTGAAGACCAACGTCGAGCCCGAGCTTTCCGGTGGAGTCGTCAAGTTCCGCCTGAAGGACGTCCCCACGGCGCGGGCCTATGACTCTCTGTGGAAAAAGCACCGGCTGGCGATCGCGATGACGCCCGGGGGTGATTCGGAAGGGCTGCGGTTCTCACCCCAGATCTACAACACCCTCGAGGAAATCGACCGCGCCGTGGCGGCCGTGAAGGAGCTAACGGCCTGAGGATCTGGTGATGTGTTCGCACTCGAAGAGCGCAGAAAAATGCCGCGGTGGGTGTCACAACGAGGTGGGCGCTCCCGCAGGCGGGATTGATGTGCCAAGAGGCAATGCTCTGACGCCCCAGGACGAGGACCTCGACCCTGGTACTTGAGCCCGTGCTTTACCACCACGGCATCGTCATCATGACGCGCCGGATGGGATTGTCAAGCCACTACCGGATTTTTTTCTCGGCTGTCCCAAGTCGCGGGAGAACGAACCGCGGCCGGCTCATCTGGCCGGCGCACCGGTTCGCCGGCGAGCGCTCGACTCTGCCTCCTTGGCTTGGCGCACTCGGGCCGGCGATCTCTGTCCTCCAGTGCCTCGATGGCGACCTGAAGGACCGCGGCTCGACCTTGACGGTTCGTGTTTTGCGAACTAAACTGCTAGGCGATCCGGAAAGCCCCCGGATGGGGGCGAAAGGACGTAGCCAGGGGCCTCAGCCCCTGGAAGGAAGAAGAAGCTCGGCCGAGCGCTCCTCGCTGCTGAGCTGAGCCCCAGGGGGGCGACAGACGCCCGGGCTCACCGCAGGTTCTGTCGCCCCTCCGGGGCTCCCAGACCGTGAGGATGGCGGTGCGCTCGACCAGGGGCTGACGCCCCTGGCTACGTCCGGCCGCCCCTCCGGGGCTTTCCGGAGAGTCACTGAGAGGATTCGCGAGGCTGGTCCTCGAGGAAGCAGCGGATGCGAGTCATCTCGAAAGCACGGTTGAGAGAGTTCTGGGAGGTCCCTGGCCATGGCCCCGCCGCGGGGCCGCTCCGAGCGTGGTACACCCACGTCAACCGCAGGACGGTCTCGTGGCAGTTGTGGGGAGAGGTCAAAGCCGATTTCGGGAGTGCCAGCATCGTCGGGAACTGCATCGTCTTCAACATCGGGGGCAACCAGTATCGGTTGGTCACGCGCGTTCTCTTCTCCAGCCAGAAGGTCTTCGTCCTGAAGGTTATGACCCATGCCGAGTATCATAAAGACACGTGGAAAGACGAATGCGGATGCTTCGAGCCGCCCCCTCCCAAGACGGCGGCGCGAAGGCGTGGAACGAAGGGAGGCCAATCCGACGGGAGCCGAGGTGGATTTCGGGCTCAAGGGCAAGGGCCGTGAATCCTACCTGGGGCTCGTGTCCACCTTTCCCCTGGCGACGATCCGATCCGACGCCCATCTGGCTGAAGCTCAGAAGGTCATGGATCGCCTGCTGGCCAAGGGGAAGCTCGACGAAGGTGCGGAGATGTATCTCGATGCGCTCAGCGAGCTGGTCGCCGCCTACGAGGATCTCCACCACGCGATCGAACCGGCCTCGGACGCCGACATGCTCCGCCACCTGATGGAAGCCAAGGGCGTCACGCAGGCGCAGTTGAGCCGGGACACCAAGCTCCCCAAGTCGTCGATCTCCGAAGTGCTCGCCGGCAAGAAGCCCTTCAGCCGGCAGATGATCCGCAAGCTGGCCGATTACTTCGGAGTCGATGTGAGTATCCTGGCCGCCGGGATCTGATCGGCAAGTCGGGGCCAGCGGGAGAAACGAGCCGGCCGCGCGGCCGAGACTCAGGGCTTTTCGGGACGGCGCGTTTGCCAGAAGACGACCTCGCCGGCTCGTTCCGCGTTCAGGGTTCCGTCGGACTCCCGGATGTTTGTTCCCGTGGCGAAGAAGTCGCCCCGGGCGCTCAGCGTGTAGGCGATCTGGTGGTAGGCACCCGCGGCCTTCAGCGTCAGCACCTCGAACCGACGGGTCCGCGGGTCGAACTCCAGGATCGAATTGCAGAAGTGGAACGGCTTGTGGTCGCATCCGAGCTTCGTCCCGTTGTAGGTGCTCATCGAGAAGTAGTTCAGACCCTGGTGAACGATCGGGCCGCCCAGGAAGCCGAAGACTTCGCCATACCGCGGGACGTCCAGGAACCGGCACCATCGCCGCGCCCGGAAGTCGAACGGCACGACTTTCCCTTTGAGCGAGTAGGGCAGGAAGAAGGTCGACTCGGGATCCTTGTACGGCTTGAGGCCGGTGTCATCCTCGGGGAACGGATAAAAGCCGGTGAAGTTGTCGGTTGTCAGGTCCATCCGCGCGATGCCGATCGGCCGGTACTGGGCGCCGGGGCCCCAGACGTGGCACCACAGGGCGTTGTCCCGGGTCTCGATCCGGCCGCTCGCGGGCGGCGGAGTCTGGTACGGGCTGGGGATCGGCTTGCCGGTCTCCGTCTGACTGTCCCACTTGATGACGCCGACTGAGCCCCGGTCGAACAGGTAGAGATGCCGCCGATCCGGCGCGACCTGGCCGTACCAGACGTCGGGTCGCGGCGAGGGATAACCGGCCTCGCGGAACGTCTCGGTCTTGCGGTTGTAGATGATCAAGCGCGGGTAGGTCTGCCCCAGGATGGAGATCTTCTCGCCCAGGCAGAGGCAGGCGCAGGCCGTGGCGTCATAGGGGAGCCGGATGGTCCGGACCGCGCCGGTCCGAGGGTCGTAACGGTGGAAGACCCGGTGGATGGAACCGGCCCAGACGTAGCCGTCGTCGTCCATGGTCATCATCAGCAATCGGTAGGAGCGAATCGGCGTCGGGACGACGTGGAGCTTCCCCGCCAGGCCCGCCGGCGCGGTGTCTTCCGCCCCGTCGCCCCCGGCCGCGGGGCACGTCATGACGGCACAAACCACGATCGACAAGGGCAGCGGCTTCATCGAGCCTCCTCTCAAAGTCGGTCAGGCTTTCAGCCTGACTCTCCAGGCACGTCAGGCTGAAAGCCTGACCTACGGGGTTGTTGAAAACGTCTCACTTTACCCCGGGGAGAGACCTCGCGGGAGGGCGCGGCGGTCGCCAGGCCCGGGCTTGGCCCGAGGCTCGCCCGCTCCGCTCCCACGTTTGAAGCCCTCATCGGGATTGCGGTAAGATGATCAGACCCGGACGATCGCCGACCGCGAGGCGTCCGAAATGGGAAACGAGTGCCGCGTTCGGAAGGCAACCGGGAGAGGCCGCCAATGTCATCGACGGGAGGAAGCCAGCGACTTCCAGGAGCGGCTGGGACAGTCCTCGCGGTTCTTGCGATGCTGATGGGGTGGGTCCTTTCAGTCCCCGCCGAGACTCAACCCGCCGGCGACACCAAGCCATCGGGTCCCGCGCCACCACGAACGATCTCGCTCTTGAGCGGCCAGCGCCAGACCCGTTCGCTGGGCGGCCTGAAGGCCGGCGAAACCTATCGCCTGCTGGTCACGCTCGAGGGCGGACCCATCGCGCCGACGGACCGGCTCGAGGTGGACCTGGCGGGATCGGGCGCCGATCGGTTCCGCAAGGAGCTGCACGCGGGCGATCCCGACTTTTATCTCCCGTATCGGCCGTCGCGCGACGGCCAGGCGAGCCTGACGCTCGTCCGGAAATCGAGTTCCTCTCCGTCCGTCCTGACTGCCCGCGTCGAATGGACCCACCTCCCTCTTCCGGGATCCGACCGGGCGGCGCTCGAGGCCGAGCCCAATGATTCCTGGCAGCAAGCCAATGAGCTGCGGCTTGGCCGGGACGTCCATGGCTCGGCCGACGACGTCGATTACCTCGACAACACGAGCGAAGGGAAGTCGGGCCTGGACTGGTTCCGGTTCGAGGTGACCGGAGACAAGCCGATCCTGGTCTATTTCCAGCTCGACCTCCTCGACCGCGATGTCTCGGCCAACCTCAGAGTCTACACGGTCGACGCGAAGTCCGGCCGGCCCGTGCCCTACCTTCAGGGCAAGGACCCGATGGAGATCGTCCACGACCGCGAGCGCGAGCGGTACTCCAAGCACATCAGCCGGACCTTTGCGCGCGGGACGTATTATCTCGAGGTCAACGCCAACCACCCGGATTACATCTTGCGGACCCGGGTCTTGCCCGTTCCGCCCTATGACGACCCGGCCCTGGCTGTCGAGGCCGGGATGCACTACATCATCAACGTCGGCGATGCCTGGTTCGCCCAGATCCCGCGCGAGGGGAACATCTACGTCCGCGCCGACAACCTCCACGATACGGCCACGCGCTGCACGGCCTGCCACCCGTCGAGCTTCTCGACCGAGGCCAACCTGGTGGCGCATCGCAACGGCTATCCCATCCGCTCCAAGTCGAACTTCCAGTACGTGATCGACCGGCTTTACAACTCGATCACACCCCTTTACGGTGATGACGGGCTCTACTGGCAGCGCTTCATCGCGATCCCGCTCCAGGCCCAGGGGAAGCAAGGGGGCATCCTGCTGGACTTCGAGCGGCAGGTGTCGCGTCGGGAGACCCGGACCGTCGAGCGGTTCGCGCCCTTCTTGCAGCGCGCCTGGGAATCGCGGGGGAACCTGCCTTCGGACGAGGTCAACGGCGTCATCCCGCTGGACAGCAAGTTCGGCTTCGCCTGGCGCGATTGGCGCGTCCTGAACGAGCTGGGTCGGCGCAACGGGGACGAGGGCTGGAAGCAGGCGGCGGAGCGGATTGCGGCGATCCTCGGCGAGCGCGCGGCCGACCGCCGCGCCGAGACGCTCCAGGACCGCATCCACCGGCTCTATGCCTGGTGGCTGATCGATAAGACCGCGTTCGCGAACAAGATCCAGCGCGAGACCGGGGCGCTGTTGTATTTCCAGAATGCCGACGGCGGTTGGTATGAGCTCGACTCTGGACCGGGCGCCAGCGCGGTCTATACGACCGGCCAGCTCACCTGGACGCTGCTCCGCATCGGCCTGCCGCGCGACCATCCGGCCATCGCCAAGGCGCTGCGATTCCTGTTGAGCCAGCAACAAGACTTCGGGGGCTGGATCCAGACAACAACTCACGAGAATTTCCGCACGCCGATGCGCGAGACGCGATACGCCGTCATGGCCCTGGCCGAAGCCTTCCCCCGGCCGGCCGCGCCGCTGCGGGGTTGGGGCAACCGCGACGACGGCCCGGCGCGGCTGCCCCGGACCGACACGATGGTCCACACCCTCGATGACCTCGAGAACCTCTGGGACGTCCCCGAGGCCGACCGCCCGCGCTTCGCGCGCGCGATCAATCCGCTCCTGGAGCATCCCGAGCCCCTGGTCCGCGCCGCGGCCGCGGCCGGCCTGGGCCGCCTGGGTCAGCCCTCGTCGGTCGCTCCTCTCGTGAGTCGCCTCCGCGACCCGTCCAAGATCGTCTGGCGATCCGCGGCGTGGGCCTTGAGACGACTCGGCAACCAGGGGATCGGCCAGGATGCGATCCGCGCGGCGCTCGAGGACCCGGACCCGAGGACGCGCCGCGGCGCCACGCGGATCTTCGCCTACCAGTTCTTCGGCATGGACGAACGGCTCGAGCTGGCCGAGCCCCTGTTCAAGCTCTGCGGCGATGAGGACCTCTGGACGCGACTCCAGGCCCTCCGGACGTTGCGCCAGTGGTTCTACCGCACGCGCGACTGGGCGTTCGCGCGCCGGGTGGTCGAGACCTACCTGGCGCGGATGGCCGAGCCCGAGGTCCCGGTCATTCGGAAGAACCTGAGCGAAGGTCTGTATATCATGCTCGACGAGAACCTGGGAGGCGGCGTCAGCCTCCAGAAGAACCTCGAGGAGCTGCCGCAAGCGATGCGGCCCCGCATTCTGGAGGCGCGGAAAGCCTTCGAGCGCGCCGTGCTCTTGAAGCCGGTCCTCACCGCGCTGGAGCGGGGGAATCCACTCCAGCGCAGCGCCGTCCTCGCGGCCTTCGACGGGTCGTTCTTCAAGGGCCGCGGCTATGCGCGCCAACCCACGGGAATGATCGACGTCGGCAACGACCGGGAGTTCGGCTTCCTCGGGGAGCCCGATCTGAAGGACCTCGAGGCCGCGTTTGTTCCCCTCTTGACGGCCGACCTGCCCAACACGCCGCGCCGGCAGGCGGTGCAGCTCGCCGGCTTCTTCCAGGTACCCGCCCGGAGCCACAGCACCGCGATCCAGCAGGCGCTGCTGCGTCGACTGGGCGACCCCGAGGCCGGCGTCCGCGCCGCCGCGCGGGCGGTCGCCGCCGGCGACCTGGACCTTCGCGGTGCCGAGTCCGACCCGGACCGATTGGCGATGATCGTGACGGCCCTGGAGGGCGGCGCGGAGGATCGCGGCGCGATCTTGCAGGCGATCGGCCGGAACGAGCGGCTGGCCGGCCAGCCCGAGGTGATGGCCGCGATCCGCCGGCTGATGAACCGAGGCGACGCCGCGCCCAGCCTCCTGCCCGTGCTCCGCTGGCCGGTCCTCCGCGACGCGGAGGTGCTCTCGATCGTTCTCCATTCCTGGGCGCGGCTCGCGCCGCCGCATCGGCTCCAGGCTCTCGAGGCCCTGCTCGGGCGGCCGGCGCTGGCGGATCGCGCCAGCCCTCGGGAACAGGTGTTGCAAGTCCTCCGCGCCGCCGTGACCGACCCCTCGGCCGAGGTCCGCGATCGAGCGCTCCGGGGCATCAACGCGATGCCCGCGCTCTGGGCAGGCAAGGCCTCGACCGCGCTGTTGCTCGCGGCCCTGGTGGATGACTCACCCGCCCTGCGCCGGCTGGGCCTGGAGCTCGCCTCGACCAAGCCCGGCTTCTGGGGCCGGTCCGACGCGCGCGAATACCTCAAGCAGCTCCTGATCGATCCCGACGGCCAGGTCCGCCTGGCCGCGCTGGCGACCGTCGAGCGGCAGGGGCTGATCCGGAAGGAGGAGAGGGCGCTGGCGCGTCGGGTCAAGGCGCTGGAGTCCGACCCGGCGCTGGCGGCACGGGCGCAGGCCGTGCTCAGGGTCCAGGGCGCCGATCCCGCCCGGGTGGTGCCCGACGTCCTGCTCGGCCGTCCCCGGCAGTTGAGCCTGGAGACCTTCCGGCGCACGGTCAATCCGCTGTTCTACCAGCCCGGCGAGGATGGCCACGCCTGTGCCTCCTGCCACGCCACGCACACGATCCTCCGCATCGCCGAGGCCGATCCACGCAGCCCCAGCGACGAGGCCGTCCGGATCAATTACAACGCGGCGCTGAAGGTCGTCAACCTGGGCGACCCTGAATCCAGCTTGATCCTCCGCAAGCCGCGGAGCCCGCAAGGGCAGGGGGGCCCCGATTCCTCCAGCCCCACCGGCTTGACCCATGTCGGCGGACCGCGATGGGACAGCACCGACCACCCCGCCTATCGCGCCATCCTCGCCTGGATCCGCTCCGGCAGTGGTCAGGAGCCAGTGGTCCGTGGTCAGTGAGGATCCAGTGCCGACACGACGCGAAGGGTCACCCCTCGGTGCCCCCTTGACACCGAGGACTTTGTCTTGCAAAGTGAGGATCTCACGACCAAGGGCGTTCGGGGAGGGTGGGGCCGATGGCATACGTCGAAGGCGAGTTGAAAGGGGGACGGAACAGGTTGAGCTGGTTTCGAGAGCTCGACCGGCTGCTCCAGGGAGAGCTGACGGGAGTCTCGACCCTCCGGGCGGGGGGCCTGGAGATCTCGCCGGGTCGGCTGTCGGCCTGCATCATCGTCCTGGGCATGGTGTACGGGATCTGCATGGGCACGTTCGCCCTGTTCCGCACCGAGGGGCCGAACCTGTGGCAGGTGGTGGCGAGCATGATCAAGGTCCCGCTGTTGTTCTACCTGACGCTGCTGGTGACCTTGCCCTCGCTGTATGTTTTCAACGCGCTGGTCGGGTCGCGGCTGACGTTATCGATGGTGGTCCGCCTGCTGGTGGCCTCACTCGGGGTGATGGTCGCCGTGCTGGCGTCACTGGGTCCGATCGTGGCGTTTTTCTCCGTGAGCACGACGAGCTATCCGTTCATGGTGCTGTTCAACGTGGTCGTTTTCGGGATCTCGGGCGGGCTGGGCCTGACGTTCCTGCTTCAGACGCTGCACCGGCTGAGTGTCGCGGGCTTGCGACCGGGTTTGGGACCCCGGGCCGAGAGCGCGGAACCCGCAACGGCGGCGGCCGAACCGCCGGCGCCCGCCGGCCCGCTCGACCCGCTGGAGAATCGCGTCCTGAGCGGTCACGTCAAGACGGTCTTCCGGCTCTGGGTGATCGTCTTCGGACTGGTCGGCGCGCAGATGGGGTGGGTCTTGCGGCCGTTCATCGGCAAACCGGAACTGCCCTTTACGTGGTTCCGCGGCCGAGAGTCGAACTTCTTCCTGGCGGTCCTCCAGACGTTGGCGCGCTTGCTCTCCTCCTGATCGATCGCGCGAGGTCGGCGCCATGAGCTCCCTGGTCGGCCTGCTCCGACTTGCTGACGACGTCCTGCGCGGCGAGGCCTCCGCCGTCCGGGTGCGGCCGACCGCCGGCCGGCCGGCCCTGGGCGGCTTCACGATGTTGATCGTGGCCTTCGGGATGTTCTACGGCGTGGTCATGGGGACGTATGGCGGGATCGGCGGCTCTCGGATCTGGCAGGTCGTCTACTCGGCGGTCAAGGTCCCGTTCCTGCTCATCACCACGTTTGCCCTCAGCCTGCCGAGCTTCCTCGTCGTCAATACGCTTCTCGGTCTGAGGAACGACTTCGCCCAGGTGGTCCGGGCCTTGCTGACCACCCAGGCCGGACTGACTGTCATCCTCTCGGCGCTGGCCCCCTTCACCGCCTTCTGGTATGTCTCGGGCAGCGACTACCACCCGGCGATCCTGTTCAATGGGGTGATGTTCGCGGTCGCCAGCTTCGGCGCCCAGGCAATGCTCCGCCGCGACTATGTCCCGTTGATCCGCAAGAATCCCAAGCACCTCTGGATGCTTCGGACCTGGCTGGTCATCTACGTGTTCGTCGGGATTCAGATGGGATGGGTCTTGCGCCCGTTCATCGGCAATCCCGATGCCCCGGTCCAGTTCTTCCGCGAGAATAGCTGGAGCAATGCCTACGAGGTCGTGATCCAGATGATCTGGGAAGTGGTGAGCGGGCGCGGCCGAAGCTGAGACGAATTGATGGCGAAACGGACCGGCCCGCCAGGGTACGTCGCTGGCGAACGAGCCTAGGCACGTCCCGTTTGAAGAGGCGGAGGAGGTAGGGACCCCTCCCCCCCCGCGCCCCGACGGCTTGATTCCGACTCCGGTTCAAGAGGACCGGTTCGATCACGAGAGACGCCGATCCCGGTAACTCAATACGAGTCCGAGCTGACCACCTCGCCCATGCCTCGGCTGCCGAGCGCCCACCACGTGACGAGATTGACGCTGTTCTTGATGAAATGCACGGAGCCGTCGCAGAAGCACACATTCACGCCGCCCGGATGCAGGCTGTTCGCCGTGGGCGCGCCATAAGGGCCGATATACCCCACTCCCGTCGGCCCCACATTCCAGGGGTCGATCGAGTTCTGACAGGGGGGGGTATTGGGCGCAGTCCAGTGACTGTAGCTCGACAAGGTGAGATAGGCGGGATGTCCGGCGATCATCTCCATGCCGACCGATGCGGTCCACAGGGCGGGTGTGGTGGCGGGAATGGACTGGCATCCCTGAGCGAACAACATCGCCGGGTTGGACGTCGTCAACGTGCCGATCATGACGGAGTTCGGTGCGGCTGCGTACGTCCCCTGGAAGATCGCGCGGAGGGCGTTCGTTCCGTTGGGGTAAACCGTCGAGGTACTGCCATACGGACTGTAGGCGATGAGTCGTTCGCTGAACAGTCCCGTGTTGGACGTGCCGTCGGTGATCGAGGCCAGACGGACGATCTGGAGCTGGCCTGTCAACGAGGTTGACGTCGTCGACATCCCTTCGACGTTATATTCCGGAATGATGGTCCCGCTGTACGGCATGATCGCCGCGGGACCGCCGTAGTTGCCGACGTAGTTGGAAACCGCGAAGTAGCCGGAGTAACCCGTCGAGCCAATCGCGCTGACCGGGAAGAGCTGGAGGTTCGCTGCTTCGTCAGGGCAGAGGAGCGTGCTCACCTTCATGGTGGCCGCCGTGATCTGCTGGGGCATCATGGGCGAGAGGTAGAAGTTCACGGCATTGTAGACCGGCGTCTGTTCGAGGAAGGGCAGGATGGCGTAATACCAGTTGAATCCCCATTGATAGCCCAGGGGATTGCCCGTGGCGTTGGCCGCCATCGTGGGCCAGCTCGTTTGCGG
Source organism: Isosphaeraceae bacterium (assembly GCA_021324445.1). Lineage (GTDB taxonomy): Bacteria > Planctomycetota > Planctomycetia > Isosphaerales > Isosphaeraceae > JAJPJC01. The sequence continues at coordinate 42,792 of JAJPJC010000450.1, read as the reverse complement.
TGGCAAGGAGCTATTTGAGGAGACGTAGTTCTGGGCCGCCAAGCCCAATTGCTTCAAGTTGTTCACGCACTGCGCGCGGCGCGCGGCCTCGCGGGCCGCTTGCACCGCCGGCAACAGCAAGGCGATCAGCACCGCAATGATCGCGATCACGACCAGCAGCTCGATCAGAGTGAACCCACGGCGTTCGTGCTTCATTGATGATCTCCCGAGAAGGCGTGAGAGAGACAATCGGCGTCTGCCCGGTACGGCTCATCGCCGGATCGCGCACCACCCGGATGCGCGCACCGCAGGCGCCCGCGGAAACCGAACGCGCAATCGCGGTCGTCCCGCATGCCATAACCGTTGCACCGACACGCACGACCTCAGGCCGAGCCGGCTCGAGCCCCCGATGACCGGTCGCTGCGGCAATTGGTCCGGAACGAATCTTGATGCTCCGCGCGTTCGTATCGATCCGCTAGCGCGCGCACCAATCACGCGGGCCGACGAGAGAGCACGACCACAAGCGGTAGGACGCTCGTCGCTTCGAGCAAGCTCGGGGTGAGGCGGATGCTGTCCGTTGGCCTGTGGGGACTCCGAGGCGCGAGCACGATTGCGTCCGGAGGGGTGGACCGATGCGACATCGGTCCGTCCGACCTTCCCCTACACTGTTCCTGGGTGGGTCATCTCGTCCTGCCCATTCCCTGGCCGAGACCGGTGCCGGATTGCCCGGACCGGGCGTCGCTTCCAGACCGAACGAATTCATCCGGCGCCATCATAGGCGAAGAACGACCCGCCGTCCAGTCCCGCACTGGCGCTGTCCCATGAGGAAATGCGATGACAATCGAATCAGTGAATGATAGTCTCAGTGGACCCAAATATCCTAACATGAAGGTCACCTGGGACTAATGGAGATTGATCACACCAGATTTCGCTGGCCTCGGCGCCGGCGTATGAGCTTTGTTAAGGAAGATTTTTTTTCCGAGGGCCTTGGGATTCCGCGGTGGAAACGCGGGAACGGCACATCATGCTCCCCTGGCTGCGGCGAGGACATGGATCCGTGCGAGCGGTCGTGTGCAGGCTGGAACGTGCTGAGAAGTCGGGGTGCGAATGACGGCGCTGTCCACGGGGGCCGGACTGACCGACGCCGCGGCTGGTGTATCGGTGCGTGATCTGCCATCACCCAGCGAGATCCATCCGCGCCGGCGGGGGAGATTGAGCGCCGCGCCGGCGAGCAACCGTGTCGTGGGCATTGGGGATCTCCACGGGTCTACTGTCGGGGGGCGCCTTTGCGCCAGGGTGGGAGCAGGCGTGGGCCAGTCGGACGCAGGGAACTCAGCGAGTCACCCGGCTGGTTCCGGCACCATCGAATCGAGAGCTCCAGCGCTCGCCATGGTTGAGCGGCATCGGCGGACTTCCCTTCCGCGCGCCGAGCGTTTATCCTGCTGGGAATTGAGCTGGGGGGTTCGGACCGGGCTCATCGTCGATACCGGCTTTGGAGAAGCACGAACATGAGCGCCTCGTGGAAAGGCGTCTTCCCGGCGGCCACGACCCAGTTTCAGCCCGACCAGGCGCTGGACATCCCGGCGACGCTGGCCCACCTGGATCGGATGATCGAGGCCGGCATTCATGGCCTGATCCTGCTGGGAACCGTGGGCGAGAACTGCTCGCTGGAGTACGCCGAGAAGGTGGCGGTCCTCCGCGCGGCGGTCGAGCACGTCGGCCGGCGGGTACCGGTGCTGACCGGCGTCGCCGAGTGCACGACGGCGCTGGCCTGCCGGTTCGCCGAAGACGCCCGTCGGATCGGGGTTGCCGGCCTGATGGTGTTGCCGGGCATGGTGTACAAATCGGACTCGCGCGAGGCGATGGCCCATTATCGCGCCGTCGCGCGAGCGACCGACTTGCCGATCATGGTCTACAACAATCCCGTGTCGTACCATGTGGACATCACGCCCGAGATGTTTGTTGACCTCGCCGATGAGCCGAACCTGGCGGCGATCAAGGAATCGTCGGAGAACGTCCGGCGGATCACCGACTTGAAGAACGCCTGCGGCGATCGCTACACGCTCTTCTGCGGGGTCGATGACCTGGTCCTCGAGAGCCTGCTCCTGGGCGCGACCGGGTGGGTCTCGGGGCTGGTCAACGCCTTTCCGGCGGAGAACCGGCTGCTCTGGGACCTCGCCACGGCCGGGCGCTGGGAGGAAGCGCGCGCGGTCTACCGCTGGTACACGCCGGTCTTGCACCTGGATACTCATCCCAAGCTGGTCCAGTACATCAAGCTCGCCCAGCAGGAGTGCGGGCTGGGCTCCGAAACCGTCCGCGCTCCGCGTCTGCCCCTGATTGGCGAGGAGCGTGAACGGATCCAGGCCATCATCCGCCGGGCGATCGCGACCCGACCTTCGTGATTAGTTATTGATCATTAGTTACTGGTTGTTGGTCATCAGACCACCGCGGCACTGCGCCGGCGCGTGGGAGCGGCAATAAGAAAACCCCGGGGCCGAGGACGATGGAAAATGCTCCGCGTCCGACAACAAATAACCAGTAACCAATGACCAATAACAAAATCCATGTGATCGACACACATACTGGCGGTGAGCCGACCCGAGTGGTGATCGCGGGCGGTCCCGAGCTAGGCACCGGCCCGTTGGCCGAGCGGCTGGGGATCTTCCGCGACCGGCACGACCGCTTTCGATCGGCGGTGGTCAACGAGCCTCGGGGATCGGACGTCATGGTCGGCGCGCTGGTGCTCGAGCCCATCGATCCGACGGCCGCCGCGGGCGTCATCTTCTTCAACAACGTCGGCTACCTTGGCATGTGCGGCCACGGGACGATCGGGGTCGCCGTGGCGCTGGCGCACCTGGGGCGGATCGGCGATGGTACGCACCGGCTCGAGACCCCGGTCGGGACGGTCGCGGTCACGCTCGATGGTCCCAACACGGTCACGATCGACAACGTCGAGAGTTACCGGCTGGCCAAGGATGTGTCAGTCGAGGTCCCGGGTCTCCGAACCTACGTCGGCGATGTGGCCTGGGGCGGCAACTGGTTCTTCCTCGTGCACGAGCATGGTGAGACCTTGAGGGTTGCGAATGTCGAACGGCTCACCGAGGTGACCTGGGGCCTCCGCCAGGCCCTGTGGGCGCAGGGAATCCGTGGGACCGGCGGCGCCGAGATCGACCACATTGAGCTGATCGGGCCGCCGAGTCTCCCCGGCGCCGACAGCAAGAACTTCGTGCTCTGCCCGGGCCGGGCCTACGACCGCTCTCCCTGCGGCACCGGCACCAGTGCCACGATCGCCTGCCTGGTCGCCGACGGCCGGCTCGCCGAGGGCCAGGTCTGGCGGCAGGAGAGCATCATCGGCAGCCTGTTCGAAGCCTCGGCGCGGATCGTCGCGGGACGGGTCCGGCCGCGGATCCGCGGCACGGCCTACGTCAGCGCCGAGTCCACACTGATCCTCGACCCGGCCGACCCCTTCGCCTGGGGCATTCGACCATGAGCGCCCGGCCGGCCGAGCGGTCCGCTCTCGTCATCGGCAGTGGGGTCATCGGGACCTCGTGCGCGTATTACCTGATGCGGGACGGCTGGCAGGTGACTTTGATCGATCGCGGCGCGTTCGCCCGCGGCAGCTCGCACGCCAACTGTGGGTTCATCTGTCCGAGCCACGTCCTGCCCCTGGCCGAGCCGGGGATGGTCGGCATGGCACTCAAGAGCCTTCTCCAGCCGAATTCCCCCTTCTCGATCAAGCCGCGGCTCGACCCGGCGCTCTGGTCGTGGCTGCTGCACTTCGCGCGGCGGTGCAACCAGCGCGACATGATCGCCGCCGGCCGCGCCATCCAGCCGCTGCTCCTCTCCTCGCGGGCGCTGTATCCGGAGCTGATCGAGCGCGAAGCCCTGGATTGCGAATTCGAGTCGCGCGGGATGCTGTTCGCCTACCGATCCCCGCGGGAGATGGAGGCGTACGCCGGGACCGACCGGCTGATGAGCGAGGTGTTCGCCTGCCCGGCCCGCCGGCTGGACGCGGCCGAGCTCCTCGAGCTCGAGCCGGCCCTCCAGCCCGGCCTGGCCGGGGGCTGGTATCACCACGACGACGCCCATCTCCGGCCGGACAAGCTGATGCGGGCCTGGCGGCAGGTCCTCGAAGCCGGCGGCGTGACCACCCGCGCGAACTGCGCGTTCCGCGGCTTTGTGGCGAACCATGGCCGGGCCTCGGCCGCGCAGACCGAACAGGGCGACCTCTCCGCCGACGTTTTCATCGTCGCCACCGGCGCCTGGACGCCGCTCTGGAACGAGCACCTGGGCTGTCGCATCCCGATCCAGCCGGGCAAGGGGTACAGCATCACGATGCCCCGGCCGGCCGTCTGTCCCAAGATACCCCTGATCTTCCCCGAGACCCGCGTGGCCGTCACGCCGTTCCAATCGGGCTACCGGCTGGGCTCGACCATGGAGTTCGCCGGCTACGACGACTCGATCCGCCCGCAGCGGCTCCAGCTCCTCAAGGACGGCGCCGCGCCGTATCTCCGCGAGCCGTACTGCGAGCCGATCCAGGAAGAGTGGTTCGGCTGGCGGCCGATGACCTACGACAGCCTGCCGATCATCGACCGCAGCCCGAAGTACGAGAACGTCGTCATCGCGGCCGGGCACAACATGCTGGGCCTGTCGATGGCCCCGGCGACGGGCAAGCTCGTCGCCGAATTGATCGGCGGCTCTCCGCCGCACATCGACCCGACGCCGTATCGCGTCAGCCGGTTCTGATTGCTCAATCGAGACAGGCCATCCTTCTATGAAGATCACCCGGATCCTCGCCTACCGTGTCGAATTGCCCCTGCACGAGGGGAGCTACAACTGGTCGGGCGGCAAGTCGGTGTCCGTCTTCGACAGCACGATCGTGGCGGTCGAGACGGACGAAGGGATCACGGGCTACGGCGAGGTCTGCCCGCTCGGACCCTTTTATCTGCCGGCCTATGCCCAGGGGGTTCGGGCCGGGATCGCCGAGCTCGGGCCGCACCTGCTCGGGGAAGACCCGAGACAGCTCGGCCGGCTGAACCGGCGCATGGACGCCGCCCTTCAAGGCCACCCCTATGTGAAGTCGGCGATCGACATGGCGTGCTGGGACATCCTCGGCAAGGTGACGAATCAGCCGGTCTGCCTGCTGCTGGGCGGCCGTTACGGCGCCGACTTCGTCCTGTATCGGGCGATCTCGCAGGAGACGCCCGAGGCCATGGCGCGGCGCGTGGCCGGCTATCGCGCCGAGGGATATCGGAGATTCCAGTTGAAAGTGGGCGGTGATCCCGAGGTCGATGTCGAGCGGATCCGCGCCGTGGCGGCCGAGCTCCAGCCGGGCGACCGCCTGGTCGCCGACGCCAACACCGGCTGGCTGATGCACGATGCCCTCCGCGTTGTCCGGGCCGTGCGCGACGTTGATGTCTACATCGAGCAGCCGTGCCGCAGTTATGAGGAGTGCCTCACCGTTCGCCGGCATTGCGATCATCCCTTCGTGCTCGACGAGGTGATCGACGCGCTCGATCCACTCCTGCGCGGACACGCCGACGGGGCCATGGACGTTGTCAACCTCAAGATCAGCAAGTTCGGCGGCCTGACCAAGACCCGGCAGGCCCGCGACCTCTGCGTCGCGCTCGGGATTGCCATGACCATCGAGGATAGCTGGGGCGGCGACGTCACGACCGCCGCCATCGCCCACCTGGCGCACAGCACGCCGCCGGAACTCTTGTTCACGGCTACCGATTTCAACAGTTACGTCACCGTCAGCACCGCCGAGGGCGCGCCCCGGCGGGTGGCGGGTCGGATGGCGGCCTCAACGGCGCCGGGACTCGGGATCACGCCCCGGATGGACGTGCTGGGCCGGCCCGCGTGTGTCGTCGCCTCCCCCGCGGCCTGAAGGGCCGCCGGAAACTTGTCCAGGGGAAACCCCGGGAAATCCCGTGGCACACTTCCGACCCGGTTGGTCATTGTACGAGTGCACGAACCCCGGCGAGAGAGGACACGGCAGCGGGGCGAGAACCGGAGATACGATCAAACCCTGCTTCGGCGCGTGCGATCGGTCGCTCAGGTCCTGAGAGAACAAAGGCGTCTTGCCCAGATCGATTCCCTTGCCCAGTGTGGGTCATCGGGAGAATCGCAAGGGTCAATCTGGAGAATTCCTCAAGGATTCGCAGGGACTTGCCGATCCAACTCAATCCGACGTCCTCTCTCGCTGGGGTGCTTGCTCGTGAACCCGAATCAGGGATGATCGGTTCTCGACGATGAGTTACGTTGAGCGTTTAGACCTAGGGAGGGGTCCATGTCAGGGCAAGATGTCGCCGGTCGGTTCGCGCAGCGAGGGTCGCGTCGTCGGGCCAGGTTCCAGGGCTTGGTCGAGGACCTGGAGGGTCGCGTCCTCCTCTCGTTCTTCCATCACGGCCATCATCAGAGGAATCACCAGGTCGCCCAGTTCCAGACGGCGACTGCCGGTCAGGGACAGACCTCGGACCAAGGACAGCAGGGACAGACCTCGGATCAGGGACAGCAGGCTCAGGGCTTTCACCATGGACGAATGTCGCAGGGACGGCATGGACGCCACGGAGGCCAGCACGCCTCGGCCATGGCGATGATCAACGTCCAGCCGGCGATCAACATTCAGCCCACGTTCACGATCTCCCCGTCCGTGAGCGGGGGGACCTCCAGCACGCAGAGCAGCTCGAATACGGCCGCGAGCACCACGCCGGCGCCGGCCCCGACCGTGACGGTCTCACCCCCAGTGAGCGTGTCGGGCTCGCAAACCTCCGGGAATACCTCGACGACCTTCTCGACGAAGTGGTGGACGTCCCACGCCTCGGTCTCACCCAGTTCGACCCCGTCGGACACGAACGCATCAAATACTCAGACCACGACGACCTCCACAACGCCCTCCTCCACGCCGAGCTCCCCCAGCCCGTCCGCGGCGCCGTCCTCCGGCGTCCAGGCGGGCACAACCACTTCCACGCAGACATCCACCACAACATCCCCGGGCTCGTCGTCGGCGAACACCAGCACGGGGAGCTCGGCCTCGGCTTCCGGCGGCGGCTCATCGTCGACCACGCAGACGAACACCGGCGCCACGACAACCAGCTCGTCGGGCTCGTCCACGGGCCAGGCTGGATCGGGTACGACCGCGCCCAACTCCGGTTCGGCCTGCCCTCCGACGGGAACCACGACCACCCCGACCCCGTCGTCCTCGGGTAGCCCGTCGAACACGGCGTCCACGACGACCAGCTCATCCGGGTCATCGTCCGCCTGTGGGACCGGCTCCAACGGCTCGTCCGCCCAGACCCAGACCTCGACCTCGGGCTCGTCCTCGACCGGCTCCGGATCCTCCGGCGGCGGCCAGGCGTCCACCCAGACCTCGAGCTCCGGCTCGTCCTCGACCGGCTCCGGGTCCGGGTCCGCGCAGTCGACGACCTCCACGGGGTCATCCTCCAACGCCAGCTCGGGGCAGGGCGGCTCGGGGAGCGCCTCCACTCAGACCTCGTCCTCGACATCGGCATCCGGCAGCGGCGCATCCTCCCAGACCAACACCTCCTCTTCGACCAACGCCTCCGCCTGAGGCCCGTCTACCGGCGACGGTCAGCGGGGCGAGCCGGCGAGCTGGGGGATCCCCGGCTCGGCGCGCTCGCCCCGCGGTGTCCTCGAACACCCGGCCGGGCCGCGATCGTCGTTGTCCTGGGAAGGCCGAGCTCCCAGCCCCGCCGCCTGGGATTTCCACTGGTGCTCATAGCGATTCGCCAGGATCAAAAAGTCATAGAAGGCCAGGAGTCCGCAGAAGATCAGCCCCGGACGTCCGTCCAGGAATCCTAGTCTAAATATATAAGAATATAAGAAACGGATCAGTGGGCGCAGCGGGAGTCGTGCGGCGAGCTTCTTGAGCCGGCGGCGGAATCGCTGGACGCCCGCGAGCGTCGGCGGGATGGGCTCGGCGAGCATCCGGTCGTGGAGCGCGGCCTCCCAGATGGCGTAACGGTTGTGTTTCTCGACCCAGGCGGCGATCGTCGGGTAGGCGTGGTGCTCGAGTTCGTTGTCGAGGCGGAGCACGCGGCCCGCGAGCTCGACCTGCTCGTGGGCCTCGTTATCGCCGGTCCGACCCCCGGTGTGGTCGGGCATTCGTTCATAACGGCCCAGGCGATGCTTGAAGAGCCGGAGGTTCCAGCAATCGGAATATCCGCAGTGGCGGATGCGGCGGCCCAGGAAATAGTAGCGCGAGTTGAGGTAGTAGCCGTCGGCCTCGTCGCGGGCGATCCGCCGCGGGATCTCCGCGGCCAGCTCGGGGACGACCACCTCGTCGGCATCGACGATCAAGACCCACTCGTTGCGGAAGGCCAGGTTCTCCAGCGCCCAGTTCTTCTTCTTGGGGTAGGTGCCGTTGAAGTGGAACTGGACGACCGTGGCGCCGTGCTCGGCGGCCACACCCGCCGTGGCGTCGGTGCTCTGGCTATCGACCACGAAGACCTCGTCGGCCCACCCCAGCGCGGGCAGGCATCGCCTGAGGTTCTCGGCCTCGTTCTTGACCGGCACGACCACACTAACCGGGACTGTCATCAAAGTCGTCGCGGCGGAAACCCCTGCCTTCAGGCCTGGGGAGGAGCCGCGCCCCCACGAAAATCGATTCCGATCGACAATCGAAACCCGTTGTGTGCACCGCAGAGACCGCAGAGATCGCGGAGAGGAAGGCAGAGACCGACGACCCCTGAACCTGGGAACGTTCTCGGTCGGGATCTCTGCGGGCTCTGCGGGCTCCGCGGTGAAGATTCCTTTGGGCGTCTCAGCCCTTCGATGGCTAGGGTAAACCGAAAACCCGCCCTTCAGGGCTGGGGAAACTTCAGAGTGTTCTCTCCCGACTAAGGTCCGACCGACCGTTCGGTGCGGATCGGATCGGCCGCGGCCGATCAGGGAACAACGGCCTCGGGGGGCGTCCCGCCCCCGCTGAGCCATCGATAGACCGCGGCCAGGCGCTCGGCTTGCCGGTCCCAGGTATAGTCCTGTTCGACGAGCCGGCGGCCGCGACGGCCGAGTTCCGCACGTTCCCGCGGCGTCCGTTCGAGCAGTTCGCGGAGGCCTCCGGTGACGGCGCCGGCGTCCGGCGGCACAACCACGGCGCCCCCGGCCGCGGCCAGCTCGGGGAAGTGGCAGGCGGTCGTGATCAGGCAGGGGAGGCGGCAGGCCAGCGCCTCGAGGATGGCCATGCTGAAACCCTCGCTGTAGCTGGGCAGGACAAAGGCGTCGGCCGCGGCCCAGACCTGCCGGGCACGCTCACCTGCGACATGACCCAGGTAGGTCAGCCGCCGACCCAGGCCGAGCTGCTCCATCCGGTCCCGGAACGGCGACCAGGACCCGTCGTCCTTGCCGGCCAGCAGGACGTGCAGGTCCGGCCGCCCGGGCGCGATCCGGCCGAGGGCCTCGGCCAGCAGATCGAGCCCCTTCTTCAGGTGCAGCCGCGCGAAGAACAGGAGGACGAACTTGCCGCGCAGCTCCGGGCACTCCGCTTCGAGGACCGACCGGGCAGGCAAGTCCTCGGCGAATCCCAGGTCGACGCCGTTGGGGATGAAACCGACGGGGGTCCAGGGGGCGATTGCCCGCAGGTGGCTGATCTCGGGGCGAGACAGCGCGTGCAGGCACGAGGCCCGCCGGAGGTTCCTCGCCTCGACGAGCGCCAGGTAGATTCGCTTCTTCCAGTACTTGTGCCGCAGCGCCCAGGGCTCGGCCATCCCGTGGGCGGTGATGACATAGGGAACGCGGGCCGCGCGCGCCACCCGCGCACCCCGCCGCGTCTGGACCTGCCAGAGCCCGTGCAGATGCACCACTTCGGCCGCGCGCACCGCAACGGCCAGGTCGGTCTCGGGCCCCTCCAGCGCCAATCCCGCGGGCAGCGCGATCCCGTCGAGCCGGGACGCTGTGGGCGTGACGATCCTCACACCCGGCCGGAGGCGGCTCAAGGCCCCGGTCATGCCCAGGATGCTGGGCACCATGCCGCCATCGCGCCGCGGGTCCAGACCATTGCAAAGATGGACCCACGTCCCGCGCTGCTGCTGGACGGCCCCGCCACGGCGCCGCCGCTCGGCCAGGACGACTTGGCCTTGCCTCTCGCTCATGAACTCACCTCGCTCGGGTCACCGCCTGGAGGAACGCAGATTTAACCACGAAATACACGAAATACACTAAAAATACAGAAAATCATCCATTATGTATTTTATAATATTAATAGTCTTCATCTATTAAATATATTAAACTTATCTGAGATTTTGCATTTTCGTGTATTTCGTGTTTTTCGTGGTTAAATCTCTCCGTCTCCTGTTCCACATCGTTCGTGGTGGACCGTCTCGGGCTGTTCGGGCCAGTTCGATCGCTTCCAGCACGCCGCGCGCGAATCGGTCGGGACCCCAGAGTGAGACCGTCTCCGACGCGCGCCGGCCCATGGCCGCGCGCGTCGCGGCGGGGGCCGTGGCCATCGCCAGCAGCTGGTCCGCCATTGCCTCGACGTCGAGCGGGTCGAAGCGGGCGCCGGTGGTCCCTGGCGGCTCCGGCACCAGCGTGGCCGCGCAGCCGGCGCGGTTGGAAACCAGCAGGGGCAAGCCGCTGGCCGCGGCTTCATTCACGACGAGTCCCCAGGGCTCGGAGAGACTGGGCAGGATGAAGGCGCCGGCGTGCGCGTACCAGCGCGGCAGCGCGTCGATTTGGAGGAAGCCGGGCCGGTGGATGGCCCGGGCGCAGTCGCTGGCGGCGATGGCCGTCTCGACCTCGGCCCGCCCGGGCCCGTCGCCGCAGAGGACGAGATCCCAGGCCGGTTTCCCGGTGTTGCGCTGCCGGTAGCGCGCATAGGCTTGGATCAGGCGGACGAGGTTCTTCTCCGGGGCGAACCGGCAGACGGTCAAGAAATAGGGGGCACCGGGCAAGCCGACGCGGCCCTCGGGATCGTCACGCCATCGCCGGGCGGCCGTCGCGAAGTAGTCGTTGTCGACCGCGTTGTAACCCAGGGCGATGCGTTCCGGGGACATCCCGAGCTGCGCCAGGTAGTCGCGGTGGGCCGGGCCGCCCACCACCGCCGCGTCGAAGAGGGAGACCCGGCGCCGCTTGACCAGCTCTTTCCACCAGGCGCGCGGCCGGTCGATTGCCTGACTCTCGGACATCAGGATTGCCGGTCGATCGCGGCGACGGGCCCAGCGCGCCGCGGCCATCGACTCGGGACGGGCATAGCCGACGATGCCCAGTACGTCGGGCCGGTCGGACTCGAGCGCCGCGACCATCGCCCGCCGGCAGGCGTCCGGCTCGATCGTTTCCAGGGTCCGGTCCGGGAACAGCGTCGTCCACTGGAACGAGCCTCCCTGACGCCTGCGGGTCCAGGGGTATGTCTGCTCGCTGCCGGCGACCTCGTAGGCGATCAGCCGGTCCCCCCGTCGGGCCAGCCGATCGGCCAGCGCACCCAGCCGGGCCAGGTGATAGGGGCCGAAGTTCGTGAAGCAGACCGCGAAGGTCATGATCGAGGGTCCTCTCGCGCCTGGGGGGACGGATCACGCGACTCCCGAGCAGGGACGCGCCGACGTGGCAGGCGCGCCGGCCGGCTTCGAGGCCCACCACATCAGGATCACGAAGGGAAACGTGGTGAAACCCCAATTGTAGTAGAACCAGACCAGGGGGTCGTCGTTGACGACCATGAACCACGCATTGTAATAGGTGATCGACCACCAGAACTGGGTCCACGGCGCCCCGGCGTGGAGGCGGAAGTATTCGTAGGCGGTGCGGAGCACCAAAGCCACGACGGCGAGCACGATCCAGGTCCCGATCGCGCCGCCGTTGAGCTGGGTGGCGCCCAGGATGCCGATCGCCGGACTGGTGAAGGTCTCATCGCGCTCCAATTCCGAGCCGGCGATCCAGGCATTCACCCACTGCTGGCGACCGTAAAGGGGCTTGGTGGGCCAGACGATCCGGGGAATGAAGGTCGAGACCAGCCGGATGTAATTCGCGCCATAGTCATATCCCGATTTCTCGGGGACCGTATCCATCATCAGGAGGAACCCACCGTATTCGGTGGTTTCATACGTGTCCAGCTCTTCATCGCCGTCGGAGAGGTTGAGGCTCTCCAGGATCCGGGCGAGCTGAAAATCGCCGACGAAGGTCGCGAATCCCGCCAACGAGCGCTCATGGCTCCTGTCATTCCGCCAGCCGATGGCCAGCGCCACCACCAGGACGCCCGCACAGGCGGTCGTCACCAGCACCGGCCAGGAGGGTCGCTTGAGCCGGGTGGTGTACAAGGCACAGATCGTGGACAGCACGGCGATGAGCGAGTGCGAGCGCTTGCCGTTGAACATCCAGAGCAAGACATAGGCCAGGGCGCAGAGGAGCCCCGGGGCCAGGAAGGCCGGCCGCGGCGCGGTCCTCGTCCGGCCCGTCACGATCATCAGGATCGCGGCCACCATCAGGACGAATGGGAACGAGCGGACGAGCGCCACCTCGGGAGCGACCGAGGTCACGTCATCGAATCCCTCGCCGATCAGGTGCCCCGAGCAGTACAGGCCCCAGAGGACCAGCGGCGGGCTCAGCACGGCGACAAAGGTCGGCGACCAGCCCGCCGGCGGCCGGCGCAGCAGCGCCGCGGCACGCCGCCCGATCCCCGAGTGGTAGACCGCCAGGAACCAGGCGAGGGCCCACAACGCCCGCCAGTTCGCCGCCGCGACCAGGTCCTTGCCCCGGACGCCTACGCCCCATTCATGATAGCTCAGCGCCTGGATTATATAGACATGAACATATCCAACAAGGAACAGCCAGACCGGCGCGAATGGATCGAACCGCCTCGTGAGGACCTGCACCAGGAAGTAAGCCAGGATCATCCCGGCTGTCCCATAAACGTACATAAGCTCGTCCATGATGCTCGCTCGCTTCACTCCCCGCCGTGGTGCCGGCGGTACAGGGCCGGTCTCTTCACCCGGCGGACCCCGATCGCGCGCGGGCCCGTCGACCGGCATTGTGGGGTGCGCGTGTGGTTCCCGGCTCGAGGAGGTCCTGGACCAGGTCGACCAGCGCGGCATGGTAGCGCGGCCAGTCGAAGGCCAGGGCCCGCGTCCGGGCGGCGGCGGCCATCGCGGCGCGCAGCTCGGGATCGTTCCCCAGCCGCTCCATCCGCTGGGCCAGGGTTTCGACGTCGCGCGGGCCGACCACGAAGCCCTCGATGCCATCGCGCGCGACCGAGCCGGCGTTGGGCGTGACCACCAGGGGCAGGCCGCAGGCCAGGGCCTCGTAGGTGACGACCGCCGAGCCTTCGAACAGCGAGGGAAACACGAAGACATCGGCCGCCGCCAGCCGCGCGGGCATCTCGGCGTGCCCGACCCGGCCCAGCGGCTCGACCCGATCCAGGTAAGGGCGGAGCGGGCCAAGGTCTCGGGGCAGGGGACCCAGGAGCTGGAGCCTCCAGCCAGGGCGGCGGATCCGGATCCAGGCCTCGAGCAGGTACTGGATCCCCTTGCGCTGGCTGATGCCGCCGGCGAACAGGAAGGTGCAGGTCGCCCCCGGGCGCTTGCCGGCCATCGGGCGGAAGCGGCGGCAGTCGGCGGCATAGGGAATCACCCGGATGCGATCCGGCGCGGTCCCGTGGCGGTGGAGCGTCCGGGCGATGTGATCGGAGGGGACGACCACGCGGTCGGCCATCGCCAGCTCCCGGAGCCGCCGCTGGTGCAGCCAGTCGAGCTCCGCGCGGTCCAGGCGACTGTCGCCGAGATACAAGGGGAAGAACTCCGGCGCGGCTTCGGCTTCCTCCGCGAGGACCTGGCGCTCCTCCCGGACGTCGCCGTGGACCATGCTCAAGATGGTCGGGATGCCCAGCCGGCGGCAGGCCGGCAGGGTCGCGGCCGAGCCGACGTCGCTGAAAACCAGGAGGGCCCCGGGCCGGGTCCGCGCGACGAGCCCCGCGAGCCGGGCATCGAACCGCTCAGTCCGCCAACGCGCCACGACGCGGCGCAGGCCCGGCCGCTTTGCCGCCAGGTGCGACTCCAACCGCAGCGCCAGGTCGAAGCCGGGCTGAGTCCGAACCCGATCCGGCGGGATCTCCGGGTCATGGCGGCGGAGCAGGAGCCGCTCCAGCCGTGCCAGGCGATCGGGAACGAGCCGACGCGCCAGTCGGGCCAGCCGCCCGCCCCGGTCGTAATAGCTGGCCGTCAGGAACTCCCCCAGCAGCCCCGCCCGACTCAACCCGATGACGGCTTGATAGGCCGGTGGCCGCGCATCGGGGCAGGCCACCAGCACCGGCTTCCCAGCTCGCGGCGTCTCCATCGCGACTTCGATCCTCCATGATCCGGGAATGGTCTTCCGCCCGCTGTGGCCGCTCCTCGACCCCCCCTAACCTCCCCTTCGCAAGCGGGGGACAAGAACGGGGCGAGCCGCCCTCGGGTTTCCCCCCCTTACGAAGGGGGGGCAGGGGGGGTTCTGTCGCGCAACCGCAATTCAAGAACCGGCTCCCTACGGCCGGCTGTACGTCCGCGCAAACCGCTCGCGACGCGCCAGCTCCAGGTCGCTCTCGATCATCATCTGGACGAGGCCCCGGAAGTCGATCTGGGGCTTCCAGCCGAGCACCGTGCGGGCCTTGGTCGCATCTCCGAGGAGGACCTCGACTTCCGAGGGCCGCGTGTATCTCGGATCGAATTCGACGAAGTCGCGATAGTCGAGTTCCAGCGAGGAGAAGGCCAGCTCCAGCAGCTCCCGCACCGAGTGGGTCTCGCCGGTGGCGACCACGTAGTCGTCGGGCCGATCCTGCTGGAGCATCAGCCACATGGCCTGGACGTAATCGCCGGCGAAGCCCCAGTCGCGCCTGGCATCGAGATTGCCCATGACCAGCTTCTTCTGGAGGCCCTCCTTGATGCGAGCCGCGCCAAGGGTCACCTTGCGCGTCACGAACGACTCGCCCCGGCGCGGGCTCTCGTGGTTGAAGAGAATCCCCGAGCAGGCGAAGAGCCCATAGGCTTCCCGATAATTGATCGTCTGCCAGTGGGCGTACACCTTGGCGCAGGCATAGGGGCTGCGGGGGTGGAACGGCGTGTCCAGTCCTTGCGGCGGCGGCGCTGATCCGTACATCTCCGAGCTGGAGGCCTGATAGAACTTCACGGGCTGAGTCCGAGCCAATTGCCGGGTCGCGTCCAGCAGCCGCAGCGCTCCCAGGGCGACCACGTCGACCGTGTACTCGGGCTGGTCGAACGAGACGCGGACATGGCTCTGGGCGCCGAGGTTATAGACCTCATCCGGTCGGACCTGGTGCATGACCATCGACAGGCTCGACGCATCGGCCAGGTCGGCGTAATGGAGGTGGAACCGCTCGCGAGTCGACGCATCCCGTGCGGCGAGGTGGTCGATGCGCTGGCGGTTGAGGCTGCTCGAGCGGCGGACCAGCCCATGGACCTCGTAGTCGGGCTGGCTCAGGAGCAGCTCCGCCAGGTACGACCCATCTTGACCGGTGATTCCCGTGATTAATGCGCGTCTCATGTGAATTCTCAGTTGCACGGTGGATGAAGCCTACCAACGTGCCGCGTTGGCGACCGCTGGATTTCACCCCCCCTCCCAGAGCGACGACCCACTCGCCCGGAATCGACCCTCGGACCTCAGGGGACATGGTAGGCAGCCCGGCGGATCGGCAGAATGGGCTCCATCGCACCGATCAGCTCCCGGGCGAACTCGCGCAACGCCTCGCCCTCGAGATCCTGGTCGCCGGGATAGAACACCTCAACCGTCATCGACGAGCCCCGCGTCGTCCTCCCGTGACTGCTTCGGCTCGTGATCGGCAGGTGCCGGACGTAGTTCTCCAGCTTCCCTTCACCGAAGATATAGTACCAGAAGCCGACATGCTCGACCAGTTCGCCCCGGGAATAACCCAGCCGGGTGATTCGGACCGGGGAAGCGCCGCCGGCGTCGATCGGCAGCACCCGCGTTTGCGACTCGATCTTGGTCCAGCCCCCGGACGGCAGGCAGATCTCCGGCGTGTGCCGCAGGTTGTTCCCCACTCGGGAGTAATTGACCCAGAGGTGGAGCTTGAGCCCCGGGTACTTGCGGCTCTCATAGACCCGGTTGAGGTACTCGGTGGTCTGCGCCCGCTCCAGGATCTCCGGATCCACCGGCTGGTCCGAGCCGGTCCAGGCGCCGAGCTCCCTCGGGACCGTCGCCAGCGGATGGAGCAACTCCGGCCGCTCGGTCTGATTGAGCCGCTCCAGGGCCGCCTGGACGGCCAGTCCCACCGTCAAGACCGCGCCGCAGAGCACGACACGCTGAAATCGTGACATGAACCCTCCTTGCTGTGCAAGCTCGCGCCCCATTGCTCCACGGCGGCTCCGGACCCGGAGCCCTTCCCTCCCTGGCAGAGGCGGTCCATGACCCAGCATTCCGATTGGAGCAGCAGCAGGCCGAAACCCATCATGAGCAAGCCCTCCAGGGTGTGGAAGGTCCCCGCGGCATACCGGGGGTTGACGAAGTGCATGATGTAGCCGGTCAGGACCACCCGGGCGATGTTGGCGGTCAAGGCGATCGGCAGGGCGGAGGCGACGATCACGGCGCGATACCAGGGCGGTCGCGGCGCGAGATAGGCCACCGCCGCGGTCAACGCCAGGAAGCCGGTCAACTGCCTCATCCCGCTGCAGGCCTCCGCCACGAACATCTGGAGGTTCCCGGGCAGGGTCATCTTGTTCCCCTCGCAGAGCACGGGCACTCCGGTCGCGTTCATGACCGCGGAGGCCACCTGGCTGGCCAGGAGCTGAAGCGGTGAAGCGATCCGCGAATACAGCGCGATCGGCAGCGGGACCATGAAGACCAGGAAGAAGAAGACGAACCAGTAGCGCCGGATCGCCGCCGCGCCGAAGAGCAGCGTGAAGCCACCCGCCAAGCCGATCAAGAACGCCAGGTCGCCCAGGAACGGAATCGGCAGCGGGATGGTGAACAGTCGCACCAGGATGGCGACCAGCAGCAAGAGCCCGCCCAGCCATGTCCCGCCCTGGATCGGCACCGGACCGCCCCGCGCCACCTGGTTGGCGAAGTACACGCTGATCATCGGGACGAGGAACCCATGGCTGTAGTTCTCGTCGGTCGTCCAGGCATAATGGAAATGCCAGAGGTTGTCCCGGAAGAAGAAGGTGAAGAGGCCGAGGCAGAAGACCGCCCCGCCCCAGGATCGCCGCGCCGCAGGATCCGTCCGGGCCGCCGGTGGCCTCAACAACTTCCACAGGTTCCAAGGCTCGACGTCGGCCGGAGAGGAAGAGGCGTTTGCCTTGGATTCTCTTGCCATGGAGGGTCATCCTTGACTCAGTGTTCAGTATTCAGTGTTCAGTGTTCAGTCATCAGTTCTCAGTTTTTGCGGAAGACCTGTGCACTTGTGGGTCTACACTGAACACTGAACACTGGACGGATCAATTCGCCTTGGCATTGCCCAGTCGCAGTTGAGGCGGCTTGGTGGCGGCGCTCTGGATCCTGGCTGCCCGCCGAGTGATGTCGTCGCTCTCGGCGACCGCCAGGGCGGCCCGGAGGGCCGCCTGCCGCTCGCCCTCATCATTGAGACGGAACGCGATGTCGGCCAGGTTGAACCACCACGAGCGGCGGATCCTCTCGTTGTCGATCCGCTCGATCGCCAGGCGGTACTCGCGCTGGGCGTCGCGGAAGCGCGCGCGCAAGGCGAGGGCTTCGGCGCGCGCCGCCAGGGTGTACGGATCGTCCGTCGGGTCGGCCAGGGTCGGCCGCGGATCATCCAGGATGAGGTCCAGGAGCGGTTCGGCCTCGCGCCGACCCTGCTCGCGGAGCAGTCGCGCCGTCGCCAGCAGGGCTGTCGGGTGGCGGGGGAGGGCCCGCGACCACTCGGCGAAGGGCCATTCGGTTTGAGCGGCCAGCTCGCCCACGATGTCGCGCACCTGCTCCTCGCCCGGGAGGAGATAGCGGAGCACGGTCTCGTCGTCATGGAACCGCGGCACTGCGCCGCGTGCCCGTCCGCTGCGCGCGGCGGCCGAGAGCGCCTGGGTGAAGAGCCGCAGCGCCGCCTCCTTCTTCCCCGCGGCCAGCAGAACACGCGCGCTCCACGCCAGGCTCACGGCGTCGCGACTGAGCCCCAGGCTGCGGCTCGGTTTCACCCCGCTGTTCTCGCGCCGCTCGAGCTGGGCCAGGGCCAGCCGCGCCGTCGGATTCAGGGGCGAGACTTGCAGCGCCCGCTCCAGCAACGACGAGATCTCCGGCCCGGCGCGGCGCGGGTCTCCGTCGCCGTCGCTGAGGAAGACCGCCCAGTGGGCGAGGTGCTGGGCGGTGGTTGTCAGCCAGGCACCCTCCGGCGGGATGACCCAATCGGGCAAGGGCCGGCGACGGTCCGGACCCTGAGGCAGCAGGAGTCGATTGGTCATGATCGCCGCGGACTGGGAGTCGATCGCCCAGCTCCAGGACAGCACGCACCCCGCCAGGCCGGCGATGAGGACGACGACCGCAACCGGAGGCCAGGCCAACCAGACAGGAAGGTCCCATGCCGCCGGCGCGCGGGGTTCGGTGGGGATCGCCTGCCCAATCGTGCTGGGCGCCGAGATCGTTGCCGGATGCAGACAGGAGCCGGGCTGATGACTGGCCAGGATGTCCTGAACCGAAGGCCATTCCACCTCGCGACCCGACGGCCCCGCACCCCGACGGCTCGGTACCGACCGGATCGAGCCTGACCGGTCCGGGACCGGGTCTGAATCTTCGATCGGCCCGCCGCCCCGGAAGCGCGGCCCGACTCGGGACTCCTGGTCCATCCGGCCGTGCGGCGCGTCCGGATCGCGACCGGGCTCGGGCTCGGGCTCGGATCGGTCGCTCGGTGGCCTGGCCGGCGGCGCCTGGTCCTCCGCGTGAGCTTGTCGATGGTCCTGGCTCGCTGCCCACGAGTCGTGCTCCGGCAGGGCCGCGGCCCCGGAGCGGGCCGCTGCGGTCTGGAACGAGACGCCCGAGACCGGAGGGGCCGCCGCTGGCGGATCGCCGCGCGATTCCGGAGTGCCCGGGTCCGGAAGTCCCTCCGGCTCCGTCTGACTGGACCTGGCCGCAGGTTGCGCGGGGTGGATCGCCGGTGGAGGACCCCCCTCCGATCCGCTGCGGACGTCCCCGGAATCCCGCCACCGGTGACCGGAGGAGCCGCCGAGCCGGTCACGCCAGGTCTGGCCCCCCAGCGAGGCAGGCCGTGCCTCCGGGACCGCCTCGACCTTGGGTGGCCTGGGAGCGGGGATCGGACGGGCCGTGGGATCGATCAAGGGGGCGACCGGCCCCCGCGGGCGAACCGCCTTTGGCTCCTTGACGGGGACCACGTCCAGACCCGGTTGCGAGGCAGCCCGCTGGACTTCGCCGGTGTTGCGGAGGCGCTGCGACCGGGCCGCGAGGTGGGCCGCCGCCGCCTGCCAGCGCGCGTGCCAGCGGCCCGCATCGCCCGCGGATTCCGGCCGGGCCGCGGCCCCACGCTCCAAGGGCTCCCGGTCGGCGGCGGGTCGCTCGCCGACGCCTGCGTCACGCGCGGTGGTCGTCGGGGCCGGGAGCTGAACCGGCGCGGGTCCCGGGTACATCTCCCAGTCCGGCTCCGCCGCCACGTCGCGCCGCAAGGTCAAGCAGGTGCGGCCGACGCGGAACGGGACGTCGAACGGCAGCGGGCAGGGACCGTCGACCGCCCGCCCATCCAGCAGGACCTGGCCCCGATCGCCCAGGGGCGTGAGCGTCCAGGTCCGCCCCCGCCGCGAAATCCGGCAGGCCTCCCCCGCCAGTTCGGGCTCGGCCAGCCGCACCTCGCAATAGGCGGCGCGGCCAATCCGGACCGAAATCCAGGGCAGCTCCACGACGCGAATCGGTCCCGATTCACGATCCTGAATGTGGAGACACGTGGATTCCGGCATCATGAGGCTCCGAGAATTCCGGGTTGCAAATTCCAGACTCCAGATTCCAAATTCCAGATTCCAGATCTATTCCAGATTCCGGATTGCAAATTCCAGACTCCCGATCGAGGAACAGAGGAATCCTAACCTAATAGATGGATCCGCCTGGTCATGCGCGCTCGACGAACAGGTCCGTGCCGCCGGCCATCCATCGGTTCCAGGTGCCGCCCAAGGCGCTGGCCGCGATCGCCACCGCGGGGAGCTCGACCGTCCAGTGCAGGGCCGACCAGAGGCCCAGGCCGGCGACCGCTCCGATCAAGCCGAGGGCCAGGGCCCTGTCGGCGGAGCCGACCCGCTTCAGGCTAGCCGGCAAGCGCCAGAGCGACCAGAGCCCCCCGAGGGCCAGCAGCGCCAGACCGGCCAGGCCGGCCTCGGCGCCGCAGCGCAGCAGGCTGCTGGCGGCGAACCCGGCGGGCGGATCCAGCGACTTGTAGTAGGCATGGATCGTGGCGAAGCTGCCGAACCCGGAGCCCAGCCAGGGGAAGTCCCGCACGATCAGCAAGCCCTCGGCCCAGGCCAGCCGTGCGGATTCCCAGGACACGGGGGAGACCGGGGGCTGGCTCCCGAAGACCAGCGGCCAGGCCGACACCAGGGCCGCTCCCAGTCCCAGGACGAGGACGACGAGGATCGTCAGGCCGATCGACGCCCCACGGCCGCCAGGCCCGCGCGCCGCCGGTAGCCCCACCAGCGCCAGCGCCACGGCGAACGGCAGGCAGAGCCGCGGCCCGGCCATCATCCCCGCCAGGAAGGCGCCGACGACCAGGAAGCCCACCAGCAGCAGGGCGAGGCCCCCGTGTCCCGAGGGGCCCAGGCGCTGGCCCAGCCGCTCGCGGCTGCCCCGCGGGGCGAGCAGGTGCAGCGCCATCGCCAGGGCCATCGGCAGCGCCATCGACCCCATCGCCAGCAACGCCCCGGGGCCGCCCATCATCGTCCCGAACAGGTAGGGACGATCCGGGACCGACGCGATCCGCTCCAGGCCAGGGCCGGTGCCGGTCACCGGGCGCGCGACCTCCAGGCGGCGCAAGGCCGCGGGTGTGGGCGAGCTGAGCACGTCATCCAGCGACGGTCCCCAGCGTGGTCCCCGCTCGGGGAGGATGACACCGAAGCATCCCTCGGCCTGGCCGCTCAACTGCACGACCAGGAACGCGGCGTTGAGCACGAAGCCCGCCACGACGCTGCCCCAGACGAAGTAGAGCCGCCCGCGGCGGTCGACGTAATGGGCGACCGTCCAGAAGACGGCGAGGCAGACCGCCGCTCCCATGAGCCAGCGCACGGTCGCGGCGCGGTCGAGCGTCGCCGGCGAGCGGACCGGAGCCGCCGGGGGTCGATCGGCCTCGGGATCGTCGGCCTGCGCCAGGCGCGACCAGGTCCTCGTGGCATAGACCTCCTGCGCAATCGGCGAGACCCGGCGCGCCCACCCGGCGGGCAGGGGCGCCGACTGAATCACGCCCACCGCCAGCCCCAGCACTCCCAGCAGAGTCAGCGGACTCTTCAACCACGGCATCCGGCCCTCGGCCAGGAGCTGCACCAGCTTGGCCAGGACCAGCAGGAACGCCAGCCCGCCCACGGCCGGCGGGAACCACCAGACGGCCCCTCCGAAGCACACCGCGCTGCCAAGCACCAGCACCGCCAGGAGGACTCCCTGCACGCGCTCGGCCGCCACCAGGATCTTCTGTCGCAGGTCCACTCTGAGCGTCTCCTGATCGTGGAGCAGGCGTCCCACGCCTCAAGCCTCCGCCACCAGGGCTGGCTCGGGTTGCGTCAAGGCGGGGATCGGGCGCCTCTCGACGATCGTGAGGGCCTCGCCCGACCCGTAGCTCGACCAGTTATCCATGTCCTCGGCCAGGCCATTGAAGACGACCCCGGCGATGGCCACGTGCGACTGCTCGAGCATGGCCTTGGCCCGATGCAGGGTCGTCAGGTGATGCGAGCCGGAGCGGACGACCAGGAGGGACGCGTCGACCATCCGGCCCAGGAACCGGCAATCGGCCAGGCCCAGGACCGCCGGTCCATCGAGGATGACGCGATCGTAGTGGTGCGCCAGGGCCAGGAGGAACTGGCGGAGCTCGCGCGTCCCCAGGGCTTCGATCGGGATCTGACTGGGATCGCCGGTCGGGATGAAGTCCAGGGTGTCGATGCGGGAGTGGCGGAGGGTGCGCTGCCAGGAGATCTTGCCGCGGAGCACATCCGAGACCCCCGGCATGGACTGCGGGTCGGCCTCGGCGAGGAACACCTCACCCAGACTGGGCCGCCGCAGGTCGAGGTCCACCAGCACGGTGCGCTCGCCGGCCAAGGCGCAGGTCGCCGCCAGGTTCAACGCCGTCGTACTCTTGCCCTCGCCCGCCTTGGCGCTGGTGACCAGCAGGGTCACGATCGGCCCGCGGCGATCGGCGACGCCCAGCAAGCCGGCCCGGACGTTGCGATAGGCGTCGGCCGCGATCGAGTCGGACACGCCGGGTGTCCAGAGATGGCGCCCCCGCTGGGTCAAGACGGTCCGGGGGATGCGCGGCACCACACCCAGCAGGGGCAGCCCCAGCGTGTGGCTGGCGTGCTCGGGCACCTTGACCGTGTGGTCGACATGCTCGAGCAGGCACACCAGGCCCATCCCCATCGCCAAGCTCAGCACCAGCGCCAGGGCGATCAGCAACGGCCGGTTGGGCTTGATCGGTTTGGTCGGCTCGGCGATGGCGTCGGGGACCTTGATGAAATCGGTCGCCGCCTGCGAGTTCGAGAGCATATCGAACGCAGCCAGCTTCTCCTTCATGTCGGCGATCCGCCGGGCGTGCTCGCGGCGCTCCTCCACCAGGGCCAGGAACTGCTGGTGGCCCGGCATCGAGTCCCGCAACTGGGCCAGCAGGACGCCTTGCTGCTCGCGGTCGGCCTCGATCTCCTGGCGGTACTGGTCCAGGATCATCTCGGTTGGGTTGGCCGGCATCTCGGTCTTGATCGCGCTGAGCTCCTGGAGTTCCTCCATCACATCCTCGAGTCGCTGGGAGTAGTGGATGGCGGCAGGATCGCTGTTGAACCGGCGCGAGGTCTGCCGGACCTTGTCCAGGGCCCGCGTCCAGTAGCGCAACTGCTGCCTCAGGGTCGCGATCCGCGCCGCGCGGGCCGAGGAATCGCCGGTCTCGAAGCGGGGAAACATCTGAGCGACCAGCATCTGCTGCTGGAGCTCGCCCAATCGCAACTGCTTCTGACTCAGGATCGTCCCCAGGCTGAGATACTGCTCCTCGACGATGCTCTTGCCGCTGGGTCCGATCGTCCGATTCTCCTTCAGGGCGAGCTCGATCCGGCCATCGAGGTCCTTCAGACTGGCCTGCAGCTTCGTCAGGTTCTCCCGGGCATTCGCCGCCGTGTCGAAGAGCCTTTTCTCGTTTTCGCGCTTGGCCTGTTCCCGGAACTTCTCGAGCAGCTTCTCCAGCAGCTTGGTCGTCCGGGTCGCATCCCGCCCCTCGAGCGCGACGTGGAACGAATTGCTGTTCTTCTGGACCTGAAGCACCGTGAGCGACCGGAACAGCTCGACGGCGGGATCCTCGTACTGGCTCAGCTCCGGCTCCAGGGCGGGGTCCCGGACGACGCGCTCGGCCAGCTCCCGGCTGCGGAGCTGGGCGGCACGGTTGGGCACGTACCGCTCCTGGCTGGCGGGATCGCGGCGGCCGAGCTCGTGCGAGACCAGGGTCGCCAGCGCGGCATCATACTCGGGCGGGTTGATCTCGATCTCGGCCTTGACGAGATAGACGGGCGGCAGCCGCAGCACCAGGATCGAGCCCAGGATCGCCAGCGGGATGGCCACGGCCAGGACGACCCAGATCCGCCGCCGCAGCGCCCGCAGATAGCTCCCGGTCGTCTTGACGGCGGCCGGGTTGATCGCCAGGGGCGCCAGGGGGGTATGAACGGGACTCGGGGGAGCGGGATACCCTCGAATCGTCTGGATTGCGTCCATCGATGCCTCCGTGACGGTTGGGGGGAATCATCGCCGTGCCGGCGGGCCCGGGCTGGTCAGGGGTTCGGCGCCGGAGCGAGCTGGGGTCGACCGTCCCGCCGGCCGCTCCGCCGCTGCCGGCCGGTCCTGGGGGCCGGCCGGCCCCGTCATCGCCGCTTCCAACCGACTGCCGGCCGACTCCGCGACCTGGAGCCATTCCAGCCGCGCGGCCAGGGCGCCGACCAGGCGATGCATGGATCGGAACACGATGTCGGCCGCCAGGGGTGCATCCGCCGGCAGGCCCAGGCTCACCGTGATCCACCGGGATTGACCACCCGAGAGTCGGAAGATCGCCGCGGGCCACGACACCGCCGGGCTGGCCATCGGCTGCTCGTCCCACTCCGTCGGCGCCGGCGAGTCGGGCCCCCCGCAGGTGATCCGGACCAGTTCGCAGCCCAGCGCCCCGGCGGCCTGGTAGACGATCTCGCGCGCGGCCGTCGCCGTCGTGCACAGCTCGATCCGCTGGATTCCTTCCCAGGTTAACTGCGCGGCCTGCCGCTCCTGCCGGCCCCGCGCCAGCCGGTCTTGAAAGTCGTCGTAGAGGTTGGCCAGCTCATCCCGACGGCTGGTCACCACCAGGAGGAACGCCAGGCAGCCGGAGATCCCCAGCACCAGCGTCAAGTATTCATTCCGGAGCGCGACTCCCAGCATCACGACCCCGCAGAGGAAGCCGGAAAAGCAATAGAGCATCAACGCGGCCTGGCGGGGGTTGAGCCCCAGCCCGATCAGCAGGTGATGCACATGACGGCGATCGGCGGCGCTGAGTGGCAGATTCCGCAGCCACCGGCGGAAGATCGCCATGGCCGTGTCCGAGATCGGCAGCCCCATGGCCAGCAGGGGGAACAGGATCGAGATGGCCGAGGGACCCTCCATCGACCCGCGCACCCCGATCACGCCGATCAACAGGCCGATCAGCATGCTGCCGCTGTCGCCGAGGAAGATGCAGGCCGGGTGCCAGTTGTACAGCAAGAATCCGGCGAGGCTCCCCGCCAGGGCGACGGACAAGACCGCGACTCCGAAGTTCTCATTGTGCATGGCGACCAGGGTCAAGGTGCCGCTGACCAGCAGGCCCACACCGGAGGCCAGTCCATCCATGCCGTCGATCAGGTTCCAGACGTTCATGCAGCCCAGGAACCAGAACAGGGTCACCAGCAGGCTGGGCAGCGGCAGGTCCCCGGGGAAGCCCAGCAGCCGGAGCGGAACCGCGGGGAAGCCCAGGTTGATGTTCAGGCTGAGCACCTCGATCGACTGGATGCGGATGCCTCCCAGGTAGAGGGTCAAGACGGCGAGGGCTTGACCGCACAGCTTCATCCGGGGCCCCAAGGACCGGGTGTCGTCCACGAAGCCGACGACCAGGATCACCAGCGCGGCGATCAAGACGGGCAGGAGATCGTTCCAGGCGAAGGTCCCGACCCCGACGGCGCGGAGCCGCAACGACTCGTCGAGGTGAGTCCAGAGCGTGGCCGTCGCCACCCCGATGGCCAGCGCCAGACCACCCAATCGGGGAATCGCCCCCTGGTGGATCCGGCGGAAGTGGTCGGGGCGGTCGATCGCCCCGACATGGGTGGCGATCCAGGTGACCAGCGGGGTCGCCAGCACGCACCCCATCATCGCGAAGGCGAAGATCGTCAGATAAACGGAGATCATCGTCAATCCGATCATGTCCCAGAGGAGCGACCCCTCGCATCAGGGCCCCGCCGCGGTCCCGGGTCCTCGACGCCGGTGCCGTCCCCACCGCCGCGCCGGCGCGCGATCTCCCCGCCGGGCGCCGGGGATCGGCCGGGTTCGGCGCGCCGTCCGGGGCGCGCCCGGCCGGTGACCGCGGCCCGCGCGGCTTCGACAACACTGCTGAGAACGGCTCGTCGTCGCCGTCCCCGCACCCATCCGCATGGGTACGCTCGGGAGGAGGTGGAGATGACCCAATCGTTCGCAGGAGGGATGCCGCAAAACACGATTGTGCTCGTCTTCCGTGACTGGTGCGGGTGCAGCCCGATCCTAAGAATCCGTCTCAGGCGAGGGCATCAGGGCCGCCGCAGTATCCCCTCTTGCTCCACGCCGGTCAAGGCGGAATCCCGGAACGCCAGGCCCGATTCCTCCCATTTTCCCCAAGGGCGCCCGGGGTGGGGGCTTCACCACCGCGCGCCGGCGGTGGGCGGCGTGACCACGCACGTGAGTGCGTGGTTCGGACGGGACGACCGTCCTCCAACCTCGGGCGTCGCCCGATGGCCGGCCGATGCGTCGCACTGACGTGCGAGGTTGGAGGTTCCCCGTCCGAACCACGGACTCACGACCGTGGTCACACAGGTCAGTTCAACTCCTTGATGAAGATGTTCTTGAACTGGATGAGGCTGGGCGGCCCGGCCCATTTCCCCTCGCGCTTCCCGCCGTGATGCTGGAGCCCGATCCGGCCGCGGGCGGGCATGTTGGGGATGCGGGCGCCCGGGAGGACGAGCTTGTCGTTCAGGGCCACCTTGACCTCGTCGCCGCGGACGGTGATCTCGAAGCGGTTCCACTGGCCGACCGGCTTGTCGGCCTGCATGCGGGGCGTGACCGCGGCGCGGAGCTCGGGAGGCGTCCTGGGGTTGGTGCGGATGCCGTACATCTCGCCCGAGCCGATCGGCCAGCACCAGATGTTGATCTGGGTCCGGCCGCTGCCGCGCAGCAGGATGCCGGAATCGGCATCGGGCAAGGATAGCTTCAATTCCTTGCCGTGGATGTCGCGGGCATGCGTGCCGTCCGGCAGGATGTAGGGGACCCCCTGGTTGAGGTAGGGTGCCTCCTTGAGCCGCCAGTCCACGAGCAAGACGAAGTCGCCGAACTCCCGATCGGTCCAGAGTCCCTTGTCGCCGCGCGCCTGGCTCTCGGCGTCATAATCGATCACGCCCTCGACGACCTTCCAGTGGCCGCCATCGCCTTGCGGGACCCTCCAGCCCGAGAGGTCGCGGCCATCGAAGAGGGCCACGAAGCCCGAGGGAGGCTCGTTGTCGCCGCCGCGCGCCGGGGTGGCAAGGATCAGGGCCATCATGCCAACGAACCCGGGGCCCGCGGTCAATCGGACTCGGCGCACGGTCACGGGCGTGAGACGGATCGGTTTCATGGTGCCTCCACGAGATGACGCGACGGATGACCACTCCGGGCAGAGCCGGAGACCTCGCACGACGGCCATGGATTCTAACGCGCGGGGAGACGAACCGCCATTTCCTACAGGAAGCCAAGTCCAACAGGAGCATCATGGGACCTGACGTAGTGCTCCGCCTGCCGTTTCTTCCCACGAACGACCACCCGCTCCCTGGTGATCTCTCCTTTGGGCTCATGGCGGTGCGGAGAGTTGACGTAGACGTCGCCGGTGGATTTCCAGATAAAGCTGGTCCCTGGCGTCATCGAGGGGCGGATTCAGAGTCGGTTCCGGAAGGGGGTTTTTCGGGAGGGCGAGGCTCCTGCCGAGCCGGTGATTCCGCGCTGCGCGGCTCGGCAGGAGCCTCGCCCTTCCATCCTCAGACCGGGCCGAAATT
This sequence comes from Isosphaeraceae bacterium, assembly GCA_021324445.1. GTDB lineage: Bacteria > Planctomycetota > Planctomycetia > Isosphaerales > Isosphaeraceae > JAJPJC01. The sequence goes on along the minus strand of JAJPJC010000450.1, from coordinate 15,415 downwards.
CGCGTAGAAGCTGTGAAAGTCGTTGTCGAAGACGAAGTTGGTGAAGGAGACGGTCACGGTGATATCCAGCCCCTCGACGAAATGGAGGCAGCCGACGGGGAGGAACAGGATCTCGCCGGGGTGGAGGGTGCACTCGAGGATCTGCGGCTGCTCGAAGGGCGGCTGGGGGGCGGCCGGCAGGTCTCGACCATCGACCAGGGAGAAACAATGGTGAAAATTGTGCATCAGGGAGATGTCCCACGAGGGCGCGATCTTGAGCCGCTTGCGTCCGATCACCTGGGCCATGAAGTTGTTGGTCAGGTCATGGTGGAACGGTGTGATGGTGCCGCGGGGGCCCATCCAGAAGAAGCCGCCCGGCTGGTCGGGCCGGAGGTACTCGGGAACCTGCACGATGTCCTCCCACAGCTCGGCCAGGGCGGTCCGGTTGTGGGAATCGTTGTGGGCCGTCAGGTAGAAGTCGTTGGTCTCGCCGGCCGAGCGCACCCGCTGGAGGAAGTCGCCGAAGCGGATGCGCGACACGAATTGATCGGCGTTGATCTCATAGTGAGGGCTCGCATTGCGGCCCATCTGCACCTGGACTTCGCGATCGCCGAACCGCGCTGCGAAGTAGTCGAGATCCCACTTGCGCAAGGCCGGCCAATCCTCCATCATGCCGGTAATGATGACCGGCCGGTTGGCGCTGTAATACTCGGAGAGGAACTCGTCGCGTGAGAGCCGGTGTCGCCGTGGGATCTCGCCCGACCGGGGGTGCAACCGGCTGAGCTTGCGGTAAATCGCCAGCACCCAGTCGCGCTTGCGCAGCCGGTTGTTCACGCGTTCCGAAGCCAGGAAGTAGGGACTCTGCAAGGCGGCCTGGATTTCCTGAACGGCCTCGTAGGGAGCGAACCCGGCCGACTTCATGGTCTCCAGCACACTCTCCGGCGCGACACCGACCAGCAAGTTCTCGGCAATCCAGCGGCGAGCGGGATCGTCGACAAGCTTTCGGGTGTGGATCACCGCCGGGCCCTGGCGAGACGCCGGATGCTTGATCACCACCCGCGGCGGATCGGTCGGTGGGCCCGCGGAGTGCCCTGAGCCCATCCTCGTGTCATCCCTCGCATCGCTCCGGGGTTGCATCATTGCTCTGTCTCCCGAGCCGCCGGTTCCTCCTGGTCCGTGGGGCCGGATGATAGCTCGGGAGGACTGAGGAGAAAAGGGCACTTGCTCAGCGACGGGCATTGAGACCTTGGGCATTGATGACCTTACCCAGGTCGTGGAGCAGGGATTCGAGGATCAGGTTGAGAGCCAGTCGGCGCCGGATGTGATAGTCGGCCTCGAGGCAGCGGTCGGCCAGCAGGAAGACATCCTCGGGCTCCAGGCGGCCGGCCAGGGCGGCGGCGGCGTTGCGGTCGTGAACGTCAGGGCAGGAGGGAGCCAGGCCGGCGGTCTGCCAGAGGACGCCGCGGAAGAAGCGGGCCAGCTCGCCGACCAGGAGGCTGGCGCGGCGGCGCTGGTCGCCCGTCTCCTTGCCGGCTTGCTTGACATACTCGCCCAGACGATGGGCCAGACGGGGGGGATCGAAGCCAGGATCGCCGGCCAGCTCGTCGATCATCGAGCGGCGGAAGCCGTGGAGATCGGGATCGGCCAGGCCCAGGGCCCGGCGGAGGCTGCCGTCGGCCAGTGCCGCCAGCCGGGCGGCCTCGGCCGCATCGGGCACCGCGCCCTGCTCCTGGAGCAGGGCGGCGACATCCACCTCGGGCAAGGGGTCGAAGCGCACGACCTGGCACCGCGAGACGATCGTGGGGAGCTGCACGTCGGCCGAGGTGCCGACCAGGATCAGCACGGCCCCGGGGGGCGGTTCCTCCAGGGTCTTCAAGAAGGCGTTGGCCGCCTCGTCGTTCAGGTCGTCGGCGTCATCCACCACCGCGACCTTGCGCAGACCCCGCGCCGGCTTGAGCCCGAACTGGTCGCAGAGCTCGCGGATCACGCGGATCGGCAGCTCGTGCTTGTCCTCCGGGCGGGCGGCCTCGAGGAAATCGGGATGGGTCCCGGCCTCGACCTGAAGGCAGCCCGGGCAGGCTTCGCAGGGGTCGAGCTCCGCGACGGCGCGGGTCTCGCAGAGCAGGGCCTGGGCCAGCGTGCGCGCGAAGCGGCGCTTGCCGATCCCCTCAGGACCGACGAACAGCAGGGCGTGCGGGAAGCGCCCCTGCTGGAGCGTCCGCCGCAGTTCCTCCACCACCCGGTCATGGCCGCGGATCGAGTGCCAGGACACGTCCCACCTCGCTCTGGATTTGCTGGAAGACCGTGTCGGAGTCCGCCGAGGCATCGATCAGGACCACCGGGGCCGGATAGAACGGTGGGGCGTCGCCGCGCCCGGGGCCGCCGCGCGCGGCTTCCCGATAGCCGCGGCGAACCTGATCGTGATAGCTCGCCGGCCGGTCCTCGATCCGGTCCCGTGCCGTGCCGACTCGAGCACGGGCGATCTCGGGAGCGACGTCCAGAATGATCGTCAGATCGGGCAACAACCCGCCCGTGGCCACCGCAGCCACCCGTGCGATCGCCGCCGGGTCCAATCCGCCGGCATACCCCTGGTAGACGATCGTCGCCAGGGTGAAGCGGTCGCAGACCACGACCCGGCCGGCTTCCAGCGCCGGCCGGATGACCTCCTCGATCATCTGCGCGCGGCTGGCCATGAACAGCAGCATCTCGGCGCCCAGCGCGATGGCGATCGAATCCCGATCCATCAGGATGCTGCGCAGCCGGTTCCCCAGCGCCGTGCCCCCCGGGTCGCGACAGGTCACCACGTCCAGCCCCCGCGCGCGGAGCCAGTCGGCCATCCGAGCCGCCTGCGTGGTCTTGCCGCCCCCGTCCGGACCGTCCAGGACCAGGAAGCATCCCGGATGCGGATGCGGTCGCGGCGTCGTCGTCTCAACCTCCGTGGGCATGGTGCTCCCCTCCGGGGATCCGGCCCTACGTGTCGAGTCGACGAGACCGCGCCTTTCCCGAATTCCCGGCGGACGTCTTGCCGAACCGATACCGGATCCCGCATCCCATCATAACGAGATCGGCCAACCGGTGGCACCTCATCCGGCGGGCCTGGCTGGGGTCCTCGCCCGCGGGCGAGGACCCCAGGGCCCGGGCCCTCCTTCGTTCCGAACGCGCTTAGCACCCGCCCCCGCCGTAGCCACCGCCCTGGCCCACCTGAGCGGTGAGCAGGTCGAAGTACGGATAGGTCGCCGTGCTGGTGCTCCCCTCGGCGGCCAGGACGGCGGCCCAGTCCGCGTTGATCGTCGTGAGGTCGGCGGAGGTGATGTTCGAGGAGGTCACGGCCGCCGCCAGCGCGTTGTAGGCGTTGGTCAGGTCGGTGGTCTCCTGGGTCGTGGGCGAGCTGGTGTACAAGCCCTCGAATTGACTGAGCAGCGTCGCGTCGCCGGCCAGGGTCGTCCCCGAGGCGTAGGCCGTCACCAGGCTATTCTCGAACGACCGCAACGCCGATTGGCTGCTGGGCGAGAGGCCATCGTTGGAGAGCGCCTGGAAGGCGACGCGGATCGCGGTCAACTCCCCCACGGTCGTATCCGAGGCCAGCTCGATCGTCTGGATGTCGTTGTGGAGGGTCTGCAAGGCGCTGGACAATGTCGAATTCGACGAGCTGCTGGTCGAGCTGGTCGAGCCACTGGAATCACTGGTCGAGCCGCTGGAATCACTCGATGAGCTGGTCGAACTGCCCGAGCCGGTGGTCGCACGACTCGTCGCGGTCGTCGCGCTGGTCGAGGTTGCGGTCGAGTGGTGAGCATGCTGGGCGGCGGCGTGCAGATGCGTGACGGCATGATGCGCCAGCCCCGCGTGGGCGGGGGTCACGCGCCCTTCGAGGTTTTCGCAGGAGAGGACGACCCGCCTGGATCGGCGGCGCCGGCCGGCACGGGGATCGCCCCGGCCAGGGAGCAGCGCGCGCAGGATGTTCGTTGGAAGTTGCATGGGCTTCGCTCCAGAGTCTGTGATGAACTCGTCTCGAAGTGACGGGGGGCGCCCCACTTGATCCAACGCAATTCGCCCGAGAGAGCGTGCGCGGTCTTCGCCGGCTTCGCGGCCGCGGCGCCGGAGAGGGGACGTGCTCGGAGAGTCTGTTGCGGCCGTGGTTCTCTGGGCTTTCGGGAGCGCCGCGCGCGGTGTGACCACGGGCGTCAGCCCGTGGTTCGCACGGGGAACCTCCAGCCACGCACGTCAGTGCGATCCACTGGCTCACGAGGATCGGGCTGACGCCCGAGGTTGGGGGACGGTCGTCCCGTCCGAACCAGGCACTGACGTGCATGGTCACAGCCCACCGCGCCGCTCCACCTCATGAGGCGGAGAGAGGAACCAGCCTATCCTGTGGAGGGGGCTGACTCGTCGTCCGGGGCGGACGCTGATCCCTGGGCCGGGCCGCCCGAGACGGTGTTCATCCTGCGGGGGACCGCCAGCCGTCGTGCCAGGTCGTAGAGGATCCGGCGGATGCTCCCCTCGTGCAGGCCGGTTCGGGCCGCGATCTCCGAGAGGAGCAGGCCCTGTCGCTTCAGGACCAGGATTTCGCGGTGGGCGGGGGGGCATTGTTCCCACATCCGCTTCCACAACTCATTCTCCTGGGCGATCTCGCTGGGACGCGGCTCGTGGGTCTGCGGCAATTCGTCGGATGCCGTCTGGGACAGCGCCTGCTCCTGCTCCAGGGCGCGATGATGTTGCCGGCGGCGGTCGATGAGTCGATTGCGGGCCACCTTGATCAGAAAGGCGCGGAGGTGGGAGCGGTCGGTGAACCGCCATCCCGCCTGGCGGAAGCCGGTGAGTACGTCCGCCCAGACCGATTGGACGATGTCCATGGTGTCGAGCTTCGACCGCAGCCGCCCACTCAACTGGCGGCGCACGGCCATCCGCAGGTAGGGCTCGTAGGCCAGGAAGGCCTGCTCCGCGGCCGAGAGATCCCCCGCGTTCATCCGCTCGATCAACTCATCCAGGTCGTCGACGCTCATCACAGCCTCGGGGATCAAACGTTGGGAGCCGATCACCCGATAGTGACACTATCGAGGAATCGCCCGGCGTGCAACTTCACTTAAGGAACGGGAAACGGCGCCGGTCGGAGACAGGAAATCGCGCGGCGGCGGACCGAGCCCATGCCCTTGGTGATGCGATCGTCACAGCCGGAGGAAGGCGTCGGCTTCCGCGAGGACCTGGCGGATCTTGGTGTGATAGAGCAGCGTGCTGATTTCCGCGAAGGTGCCCCAGCGGTACCAGTGCCCGAATGGGTCGTTCATGTGCTCGGGCGAGGGGCGCAGCGGAGTCGGATCCTTGACCTCAACCAGGTAATAGGTCACGGTCTTGACGACTTTCTGTCCCCGGCGGATGTAGGTGTAGGAGAGGCTGCGCTGGAAGCCGTCGCGGAAGGACCAGTCGACCAGGGCAGTTTCCTCGTGGAACTCACGGGCGGCGGCCTGGGGGATCGACTCGCCCGGCTCGACCCCGCCCTTGGGGAATTCCCACTTGGCGCGCGGGTTCCGGACCGTGGCCGAATGGAGGACCAGGTACAACGGCGCCTGATCGGCTCCCCAGCGGTAAGGGATCACGCCGGCGGATCGCTCGTACGTCGTGGTCATGTCGTGCGTCGACCGGGCTGCGGGTCGTCACCTCAGGGACCATCCCGGCCGTCGCTCTCGCCGTCGGGATCGCCCCCGGCTCCGGCCGCGCCGGCGTCCTCCTCGGTCGCCGCGACCAGTCCGAGCACACACCCCGCCGCGACGCGATCGTCCTCCCGACCCCGGATCTCGGCCAGGTGTCCGGTCACGGGCGAGGAGACATCGAAGGTCGCGGGACCGGCCAGCACTTCCACCAGCCGCTCCCCTTCCCAGACACGCTCCCCACACGCCGCAAACCAGTGACTGACGACAATTTGTACGTGCGGACCGGTCCCCAGGTCGGGCAGAATGACTGCCTCCAAACGCATGGTGAACCCCGTCTCGTCTGCTCTTGGTCCGTCGAGATCGATCGCGGCGCGGGCTCAGGGATGCCGGCGCCCCGATCACTTCAACTCAAGTTTATCTTGACCCCGCCCGTTCCGCCAGATCGTTCTGCGCACCTGAGGCGGCCGAGGGCGGCTGCCCCACACGTCAACTTGCTCATCCATGGTTGGTCTCGGCTTGCCGGTGGCGGCGGCCGGGCTTACGATGAGAAGAACAACACGGTGTGGTGGGGCAGGCGCTCCGGTCTGCCAGGCCGCGGCCTCGCCCAGGCTCATCCCAAGGAGAAGGCATGTTCCGTCCGAGTCTCCCCAGCCCAAGGGCGACGGCCTTGCCGGCCGTTGCAATGATGCTCAGCATCCTCATGGCGACGGCCGGCGCGGCCCGGGGTGGGCCGGCCGACGCGCAGTCCGGCTTGCCGCTGAACCGGGGCATCGATCAGCGGGTCGCGGATTTCACACTCAAGGACGCGGCCTCGGGGCGGTCGATCTCCCTCTACAGCTTCATCGGCAAGAAGGCGATCGTGCTGGTCTTCCTGGGCACCGACTGCCCGGTGGGCAACCTGTACGTCCCGCGGCTGATCGAGCTGAATCGCGCCTATCACGCCAAGGGCGTCGTCTTCCTGGGGATCAACTCCAACGCCCACGAGACGCCCGCGGACGTGGCCAAGTTCGTCAAGGAGTCCGGGATCGATTTCCCCGTCCTCAAGGACCTGCAAAACAAGGTCAGCGACTCGGTGCTGGTGGAACGGACCTGCGAGGTCCTCCTGCTGGACGGCTTCGGCCGGATCCGCTACCGGGGCGCGATCGACGATCAATACGCCCAGGGCAAGATCAAGGACAAGCCCGACCACGCCTACCTCCAGGACGCCCTGGAGGCCCTGATGGCCAACCGGCCGATCCCGGTGACCGCCACGGCCGTGGCCGGCTGCTTGCTCGACCGGGTGGATCCCCCGCTGGTGGATACCGCCAAGGCGCCGCGGATCCGCGGGCTGGCGCCCGAGGTCGGCGCCGCGATCGACGCCCGCGACCAGGAGCATCCGGTCCAGGTCGGTTCGGTCACCTACGCCGCCAATGTGGCGCGCATCGTCCAGGAGAAGTGCCAGACCTGTCACCGGCCTGGCCAGGTCGGGCCGTTCTCGCTCCTCACGTATGATGATGTGCGAAAGCATTCGGCGATGATCCGGGAGGTCGTGGAGGATCGGCGGATGCCCCCCTGGCATGCCGACCCGCGCTACGGGCATTTCCGCAACGACCGCAGCCTCTCGGCCAAGGAGCGGGCGACCTTGCTGGCGTGGGTCGACCAGGGTACGCCGCTGGGTGATCCCAAGGACTTGCCCCCGGCCAGGACCTATCCGCAGGGCTGGTCGATCGGCCAGCCCGACGTGGTCTTCGAGATGCCCGAGCCGTATTTCGTCGCGGCTCAAGGGGTCGTGGCCTACGCCTACTTCCGCGTGCCGACGCACTTCAAGGAGGATCGCTGGGTCCAGGCGGCGGAGGCCCGGCCGGGCGACCCGGCGGTCGTCCATCACATCGTGGTGTTCCTCCTCGATCCGTCGCGCGGCCGCGGGCCCGGGCGCGGGCGCGGACCGGGCGAACACTTCTGCGGCTATGCGCCCGGCGACCTGCCCACAGTCCTCCCCGAGGGAACGGCCAAGAAGATCCCGGCCGGGGCCGAGCTGCTCCTCCAGGTCCACTACACGCCCATTGGCCGCGTGCGGACCGACCGATCCAAGGTCGGCCTGATCTTCGCCAAGACCCAGCCGACCCGGCAAGCCTACACGATCGGGATCGCCAACCCCGACCTGATGATCCCCCCCGGCCGCGACAACGTCGCGGTCTCCTCGTCGATGGTCGTACCCCGGGACATGCGGCTGGTGAGCTTCATGCCCCACATGCATCTTCGAGGTAAGGATTTTCAGTATACGATCACCAGGCCCGGTGAGTCCCCGCAGGTGGTCCTCTCGGTACCCAGCTACGACTTCGGGTGGCAGACCTATTACGTCCTCTCCGAGCCGATGGTCTTGCCCAAGGGGACCCGCATCGACTGCCTGGCCCACTTCGACAACTCGGCGAGCAACCCGTACAACCCCGACCCGACCAAGCTGGTGCGCTGGGGTGAGCAGACCTTCGAGGAGATGATGATTGGCTACGTCGACCTGGACGTGCCCGTCGGCAGCCCTCCGATCGAAGGGTCCGAGCTCCGCCCGGCGACGGTGCGAGCGAGCCAGAGTGCGATCCAGGCCCTGCGCCGGTTCGCCGGCGGCAATCGCGCCGAGCCCGCGGCGAACTCTGCGAAACCTCGGGGCGGCCTGTGAGGAATTCGGTCATGACCCGAACCGCGTGGATCGTCGCGCCGTGGACCTGGCTGGCGATGAGTTGGATCGGCAGCCTTGGTCACCCCGGGTTGGCCCGGGGTGACGAGCCCTCCGCCCGCGACATCCCCGCGGCCTGGGCGCCGCTGCAATACCTGGCGGGCCGATGGAACGGCTAGGCCATGCCCCGGGACAACCCCGCCCAGCGGTTCCGGGGCTGGCCCGAGTCGCACTCCTGGGCCTGGGTCTTCACCAAGGGCCAACCCACCGGCCTGTCGGTCACGATCACGGGAGGGAAGGTCCTCGCCGCCGCCAGGCTGACCTACGACCCGGCCGGCAAACGCTATCGCCTCGAGGGAACCAGTCCCCAGCCCGGCAGCGCGCCGGTCCTCTTCGAGGGGGCGATCGACAGCGCCGGCAAGAGGCTGGTCCTCAACCAGGTTGCGCTCGAGGGTCGCTCGACCGCGCAGCGCGGGACCTTGCGGCTGTCGTTGTGGCCCAACGCCAACTTCGTCCGATACACCATGCGCGTGGACCGGCGCGAGCCTGGCGCCGTCCAGTTCCGCCCCACGATGGAGATCGGCCTGACCCGAGAGGGAGAAACCCTGGCCGCCAGCTCGTCGACGACGGAGCGGCCCAGGTGCATCGTGACCGGTGGCGCAGCCACCATGACGCTGACCTACCAGGGCCGCACCTTCCCGATCTGTTGCACGGGCTGTCGCGATGAGTTCCACGACAACCCGGAGAAGTACATCCAGAAGGCCGCCCGGATCCTCCAAGCGCAGGCCGAGAAGACGACCAATCCCACGGTCCCGACGCGCGTCAGCCGGTTCGACGACGCCTTCGCCGGCGACGTGGTGGACACGCCATCGGCGACGGCGAAGCGACCCCCGCCGGCCGCGCCGCCGAGCCGCAAGGATTCGACGGCCGATTCAGCGCGCGCGTCGAACGTCGGCGACGCGAAGCCGGCCGCCACCCCCACGAAGAAGTCGGCCGCGTCGCAGCCGGCGATCCGCGCGGCCAGCCTGCTTCGGATCGCGGAGAACCTCGAGAAATCGGGCAAGGCCGACGCCGCCCTGAGCTCCTACCGCCGGATCGTCCAGGACTACCCGGACACGCCGGCCGCCAGGACGGCCGCCCAGCGAATCACGGCGCTGGCGAAGCCCTGAGGCCGCGCGGGGCTGCCGCCCCACTCAGCGCAGGTGCGACGGACGAGGTGCGGACCACACTCGATCCGACCGACCCGCGGCTCCAGCTCCTGGTCGACGTGCTCGATGGGGTGCCGCGCGGTCCCGGTCCCGAGCTCGAGTCATCCTGGGTCCGATCGCCACCGCGCGGCATCGCTCTCATTCGCGACCGGAGGCTGGTCGTCATCGCACCCGGAGACGGCGCCTTCGAGGTGCACCGCTTCTGGAGTGGCTGGAGGTTCGCTCTCGGCCGCATCCCGTCCCTGGGGGCCGCGATCGTGGTGTTCGATCCCACGAATGGGGACGAATGGGCCATGCCGCCTCGGGAGCGGCCGGAGAAATCGCCGCGCGACCAGCGGGTGGAGCGAGAAGGCCTCGAGCGACTGGTGAGCCGGTTGGCTCGCGCATCACCCGGCCGCTCGAAGGGATCCCCGCGCGTGCTCCGCGTGGGGGCGGCTCCTGCCCGTCCTGGAGCACGCCGCCACGGTTCGCAGCCCCGCCGTTTCCCCCGATGGAGCGACCCTGGCATCCGCTGGCGACGATAAAGCCGTCCGGCTCTGGGACCTGGTCACCGGGCAGGAGCTGCTTTGTCTGAAGGACTGCCAGGCCCGCGTCAACGCCGTGGCGTTCAGCCCCGATGGCAACACCCTGGCCGCCGCCGACCATAGCGGCGCCGTCACCCTCTGGCGGGCCAGGACCCCTCGTTGAGCCGGCGATCAGAGTCGGTTCCGTTCCGGCTGCCGGCCTTCGCACCATCTGTGCCACATTTCTCGATAGGCTTGCTCCACATGGCGTGTGAAGCGGTTGGCGTCCATGAGCGGCGACTGCACCATCCGCTGCCGCAACGTGCTGCGCAACTCCTGGAGCCGGGGCAGATCACTGGCCAGTTGGGCGGCCAGCGCCACGAACTGCTCGGGTGTCTCCGCGGCCAGCTCCTTCAGGTCCAGGTTGCACAACTGGCTCCAGCCTGCCCGGCCGACCACCGTTTCACCCACCAGCGTGAGGGTGGGCACCCCCATCCAGAACGCGTTCATGGTCGTGGTGCCGCCATTGCAGGGGAGAGGATCCAGACCCAGGTCAATCCGGTGGTGCAGCTCAAAATAGTCCCATCGTGGTTGCCTGTCGGCAAACTCCACGCGTGCCGAAGGAATCCCCTCATGCTGGAGCACCGCCACGACATGGTCCCGCGCCTGACCGCGCGGGGCCCGCAACAAGAAGCGTGATCTCGGCACGGCCTGCAACACTCTGGCCCAGAGAGCAAGACATCCGTCGTTGATCTTGCAGAAGTTGTTCAAGCAGCCGAAGGTGATCGCGCCGGATTCCCTGGCCGGAAGCGGATTCACCGGCGGCGTCTCGGTCACGGGGTCATAACACCAGAATGTGTCGGGCAGCCGAATGGATTCTTCCGCGTAGAAGGCATCGAAGAGTCCCGGCGGATCGAGGTAAGGATCCGTCAGACGGTAGTCGATGCACGCCAGCCCGGTCGTTCCGGGATATCCCAGCCAGGTGACTTGAACAGGCGCCGGCTTGCGCGCAAAGACCAGCAGCCGGTTGTTGGCCGTGTGCAGGGCCAGATCCACCAGGACGTCAATCTGATCGCGCCGGATCATTTCGGCAACCTGCTGGTCGGAGAGCCCCACCGTGCTCCGCCACGCGTCCGCGGAACCGCGCAGCCTCTGGGTGAAAGCATCCGGCCGTTCCACGTTGGCATAGCAGAAGATTTCATGCAGCCGGTGATCATGGCGCGACAGGAGTGGGATGGTAAAGGATGAAATGGGATGCTCATGGAAATCGGGCGAGACATAGCCGACCCGCAAACGCCGCTCGGGATCCGGACGATTGGCATGCGGTTGGATGGTTTTCTTCAGGGGTTCCGCGTGCCGATCGTTCCAGTACCGGGCTTCTTCCCAGATTGCCCGCTGGTCAGAAGCAGGATGATAATGCAGGGCAAAGACGAGATTACAGTGAATGTGGGCGGCGTCCGGCTGGTGCTGGAGTGCGGCGCGATAGGCGGCGATGGCCTCATCGAGCTGGCCTCGATCCTTGAAACAGTTGCCGAGATTCAGGTGGGCCTCGGCGTGGCCCGGCTGGAGGCGCACGGCCTGTTGATAGCAGGCGATCGCTTCCTCCAGCCGCCCTTGCCTCCACAGCACGATACCCAGGTTGTAGGGGGCCTCGGCCGAGTCCGGCTGGAGGCGGAGCGCCTGGCGCAAACAGACCTCAGCCTCCTCGAGCTGCCCCTGCTCCCGGAGGGCATTCCCCAGGTTGTTGGACGCCTCGGCATGGTCCGGCTTGAGGCGCAGGGCCTGCCGATAGTGGGCCACGGCCTCCTCCAGCCTCCCTTGCTCCTGGCGGGCATTCCCCAGGTTGACCTGGGCATCGGCATAGTCCGGTTTGAGGCGCAGGGCTTGCTGAAAGTGAGTGATCGCGTCTTCCAGCATTCCCTGGCCCTTGAGGGCAATTCCCAGGCTATGGTGGGCCTCGGGATAGTCGGCGTTGAGGCGCACGGCCTGATCCAGATGGGCCGTAGCTGCCGCCGGCTGCCCTTGCTCGAGCAGCACATACCCCAGATGGAACTGCGCTTCGGCATGGACCGGGAGGCGGTCGACGGCTCGCTGATAATGCTCCGCCGCTTCGCTCAGCTTTCCCTGGACCTGCAAGGCGATCCCCAGGCCGAAGTGCGCCACGGCATAGTCCGGCTGGAGGCGGAGCGCCTCCTGAAAGCTGGCGACCGACGCCGCCAGCTCGCCCAGCTCCCGCAGGGCATTGCCCAGGTTGTTGTGGGCCACGGCATAGTCCGGCTTGACGCGCACCGCCTGCCGGAAGCTCGCCGCGGCCTCCGCCAGCTTCCGCTGGTTCACATACACCATGCCGAGACTGTTGTGCGCATCGGCGAAATCGGGCTTGAGGCGCAGCGCCGCCGTGAGGTAATCCAGGGCCCGAGCATCCTGACCCGTCCGGCCCGCGATCACGCCGAGGAGATGCAACGCATCGACGTGCCGCGCATCCGCTTGCACGATCTGCCGGCAAAGCTGCGCCGCCTGCGGCAGGTTGCCGGCTCGATAGTGTTTCCAGGCCAGATCGAACGCTTGCACAGTCGAGATCATCGAGCCGGCTCCCAGGGTCCTCACGACGCGCGCACGGCGCAGTCGGGATACCTCGAGCTGTCGATACAGCTCGACGGCGGCCGTCCCCGGCAACACCTCGTCAGGCGTCTACCTCAATGTAAGCAGACTCACACTGCGGAGCCGGGATGGGGTAGCCCTCCGCGGCCATGCCTTCCAGGTGGAACGCGATCGCCTCGCGCATGAGTGCGATCGTCTCGTCTCGGTCCTCGCCAGCGGCCACGCACCCCTCGAGGTCAGGGGAATAGGCCGAGTAACCCGTCTCCGTCGGTTCCAGGATGATCAGGTATTTCATGATGAGAGCCCTGCTTGGCGGAGGATGCTCTTGACCGTCTTCGGGGCCAGCACCTTGGGCGGGTGCCCGGCGACCATCACCAACCCCGGCCTGGTCGGATGCTTGAACTGCCGGTGGCTGGACCGTTGGCGAGCCAGATTCCAGCCCTCGGCTTCGAGCAACTTGATGACCGCGCGAACCGTCACGGCAACGCCCCGATGAACTCAACAAGCCGCGCTGGAAGTCCATCCTGACAGAATCCGGGCGTTTGGACAACAGCCGCCCAGGCCCTCCACATTCGCCCTCGAACCGGCATCCGATGACCGAATCGAGGTGGTCCGCGGCCTCCACGGCGTACGAGAAGTCCGAGCTGGCCTCAGGACACCTTGAGCCGTCGATACAGCTCAACATATCGTCCAAACAGCTCATCGTAGACCCCGGCATGGGCCGGGTTGGGCTCGACGACGCGTTCGATGGCAACCATGGCGCGCGCGGCCGCGTCGAAGTCGGGATAGATGCCGGCGGCGACGGCCGCGGCCATGGCCGAGCCCAGCGCGCAGGCCTCGGTCTCGCGGGCCAGGTGCACCGGCTTCTGCAAGATGTCGGCGTGGATCTGGAGCCACACGCTCGACCTGGCGCCGCCGCCCCCGAGGAAGATGCGCTCGACCCGCAGGCCATGAGCTGCGGCGTCCTCGAGGATATGCCGCGTGCCGCAGGCCGTGGCCTCGTAGATCGCGCGGAAGATGTGGCCGGACCCATGCGCCAGGGACAAGCCCACGATGGCCCCGCGCGCCGAGGGATCCTTGTAGGGAGACCGGTTCCCCTGCCAGTCGTCGCGGACGACCAGTCCTTCCGAACCCGGGGGCACCGCCGCGGCGCGTTCATCCAGGACCTGGTAGACCGGGACGCCGCGCCGCTCGGCCTCGCGTTGCTCGTTGCCGGCGAAGTGGCGGCGAAACCAGTCGAGGATCGAGCCGGTGGCCGTCTGACCGGCCTCGAGCGTGTACAGACCCTCGACCGTCGCATCGGGGTAACAGCCGGCCGCCCCCGAGCCGAAGACCCCCGCGCGCGACTGCGCCAGGTGGCAGGTACTCGAGCCGACGATCACGGCGACGTCCCCATCCTGGGTGGCCCCGAGCCCGAGCATCCCCAGGTAGGCATCGATCCCGCCCTGGGCGACCGGGATCCCCGCCGGCAGGCCCAAGGCACCGGCCGCCGCCGGGCTGAGCCGCGCCGCCCCGCCGCCCAGCGGCACGATGGCCTCGGGCCATTTTGCACGCAGGTCCCCCAGGTCGACCGCCTGGTGCAAGTCGATCGGCCAGCCGCCATCCGGCCGCGCGTAGTTCCACTTGACCGCGACGTGGTTCAACGACAGGGTCCACTCGCTGGTCAGGCGAAACATCATCCAATCGGTGCCTTCGACGATCCGCCCGGCGCGGTGGTAGATCTCCGGCTCATTCCGCTTGAGCCAGAGCGCCTTGGGGAGCATCCATTCCGGCGAGACCCGTCCGGAGACGTACCGGAGGATGGGATGGCCCGTGGCGCTGATCTCGGCGGCCTCGCGGAAGGCGCGCTGATCCATCCAGAGCAAGGCCGGCCGCAGCGGCTGACCGTCGGCGTCGCAGGCCACGACCGTGCAGGCCGTACAGTCCAGGCCAATCGCCGCGACCTGCTCCGCGGCGATGCTTCCTTGTTCCAGGGCTGCGCGCACCGCCGTCCCGGCGGCCGACCACCATTCCGCCGGCTGCTGCTCGGCCCAGGTCGGCTTCGGGAAGGTCGTCTCGATGGGCGCCACTCCGTAAGCCACCGTCCGGCCGTGCTCGTCCACCAGCGCCGCCCGCAGGCTCTGCGTGCCGACATCCAGGCCCAGGAGCAACCGTCGACGCCCCGCGATCGTGTCCATGGGAAGACCTTCTCTCGTCGGTGAGACTGGTTGGAGCCCGACCCTTCTCTGAGCAGAATAACTCGGCTGCCTCATCCGGAACATCCTCATCCTCCGGCAACCGAAGGCTCGTTTCACTCCCCAGTGGCCCCCAGCCATCCCGAGATCCGGGCTTGCCCTCCGCGCAGTGGATGTGCTAATGTCCAGATGACGGCAGGGATAACCTCCCGGCAGGAGAATGGTCATGAATCGGACCCGATCTGTTGGCGTCGGATGCCGGATCTCGCGCAGTGGCTTTTCCGGAGAACGCGTCTTTCGGGTTGCCAGTTCGGATGGGACCGACTACATTGGGGCGGCTCCCGTTCACTATTTCACGACTCTCGATGATGAGCCAATTGGCGCGGGTGTGCCGGCGGCCAGGGGCGACCAGGTGGAGGGTTGGATCACAGCTCTGCTGATCGAGAACGGCGACGGCGAAGCGAGTGTGGCCTTCCCCGGCGGGGAGATGACCCGCGTCAAACTCGATCAGATCCGGCAGCAATCGCCGGAGGCCCTCTCGCATGTACCTACTGGAGTTTTGCAAATCGCCCGCCACGACTGTTAAAATAGGGGAAATCGACCCGTTCCGCCCTCAAATTGCCCTGGCGCATTTGGGTCATCGGAGCATCTGATC
>JAJPJC010000264.1 GCA_021324445.1 Isosphaeraceae bacterium | reverse complement strand
TTAAAGTTAAATCGGGGCCCAAGAACCTACCCCCGGCCCATTCCCCCCCCAAATTAAATTTCCCAAAACCCCCCCCCCCCCCCCCCCCCCCCCCGACGATCCGGCAGGGTCATCGAGGATGGCCGAGATGTCCGCTTCCCGAATGGACGTCGAGCAGCCGGCGGCCACAAGGAGCAACGAGACGATCCAGTTCGCACGTCCCACCTCGGCACTCCTTTCACGGCGACTCCGAGAGAGATGAGACCGCTCGGCCTTCTATTGCACCCTGGCGGAGATGGCGCGGCAGCTTCGATAGCGCAATCTCAGGTCGGATCATGGGTTAAATCGCATGGCCAACTACGCCAAGTTGCTCCAGTCCCTTTTCAGCGGCGATCCTAAACGCGTTCGGAGGTGATGTCAAGGGAAAAAAGTCAAGAGCAGAAAAAAGGAAAAAAAGCTGGGGGCGAAAGGGACGAGGACCACGGCCGCGACGATCCGCTCAGGGTGACGATTGTCCGCAGGAGAGAGCCGGGGCGCGGCAGGGCGCTTGACAAGGCCCAAGCGATGATTGGGACAATGGCAGCCGTGCGGGAGTGGCCGCCGGTTGGTCCGGCTGCGATGCTCCCCAACCCGAGAGGAGGGGCAATGGCCGCGCCCAAACGACCCAGGCCGGACCCCAAGACGCATGCCCAGAGGGTCATCGATGCCCTGAAGGATGCCTACCCGGAGGCCACCTGCGCCTTGAGGCACGCCGACGCGTTCCAGCTCCTGGTCGCGACCATCCTCTCGGCGCAGTGCACCGACGCGCGGGTCAACCTGGTCACGCCGGGGCTGTTCCGCCGTTTTCCCGATAGCGCCAGCCTGGCGCGGGCCGATCCGTCCCAGCTCGAGGACCTGATCCGCTCCACGGGATTCTACCGCGCCAAGGCGCGCAACCTCCTGGCGATGGCCCGCCAGATGGAGGAGCGGCACGGCGGCAAGGTCCCCACCGAGCTCGAGGCCTTGACGGCCTTGAGCGGCGTCGGCCGGAAGACGGCCAACGTGGTGCTGGGGACGGCCTTCGGCCGCGCTGAGGGGGTCGTGGTCGACACCCATGTCAAGCGGTTGGCGCGCCGGCTGGGCTTGACCACCAGCACCGCGCCCGAGCAGATCGAGCGCGATCTGATGCGGGTGGTCCCCCGGACCGAGTGGGTCGATCTCAGCCACCGCCTGATCCAGCACGGCCGCCGGGTCTGCCTGGCACGCCGGCCCCGGTGTGACGCCTGCGCGCTGGCCGCAATCTGCCCCAAGGTCGGAGTCGCTTGACAGTTTTCAGGGTTCAGGGTTCAGTGTTCAGTTAGCCGCTGGCCGCCGTCATCACCAAACCACTGAACACTGAACCCTGAGAGTCTGTTCTACAAGCCTGGTCTAACCGTTGTAGGGTGGGTGCAACCCACCACCGGAAGACCTTGGCGGGCTTGAAGATCGGTGGGTTTCACCCACCCTACAACATCGACTTCCCCACCCTTCCGAGACAGACTCTGAAAGATGACGCCCATGCACATCCAAGACATCTTCCGGGACTGGCCGACCACCTTCAGCTTCGAGTTCTTCCCGCCCAAGGCGGACAAGGCTTGGGACGAGCTGTTCGAGACGATCGCGCAGCTCCGGACGCTGCGGCCCTCGTTCGTGTCGGTCACCTACGGCGCCGGGGGCTCGACGCGCGAGCGGACTCACGACCTGGTGGTGCGCATCCAGCGGGAGACGCCCTTGACGGCCGTCTCGCACCTGACGTGTGTTTGCCACAGCGAGGCCGAACTGGCGGCGATCCTGGATCGCTACGTGGAATCGGGGATCGAGAACGTTCTGGCCTTGGGCGGTGATCCGCCCCGGACGATGCCCAACCACGACCGCGCACGCGACGCCTTCCAGTACGCCGAAGACCTGGTCCGGTTCATCCGAGCGCGGGAGCGCCGGCCCGATCCGCGCGGGTTTGGCATCGGGGTCGCGGGCTTCCCGGAAGGCCACCCGATGACCCCCAATCGGCTCAAGGAATTGGAGTACCTCAAGCGGAAGGTCGATGCCGGCGCCGACTATATCTGCACCCAGCTCTTCTTCAGCAACGCCGACTTCTACGATTTCCGCGAGCGGTGTGAGCTGGCCGGAATCCGGGTGCCGATCATCGCGGGGATCATGCCGATCACCTCCAAGGAGAACATGACTCGGATGGCGGAGATGGCCCTGGGCGCGCGGTTCCCGGCCCGGCTGCTCCGCGCCGTGGCCCGGTGCGAGGACGACCCGATCGCCGTGAGCAAGGTCGGCATCCACTGGGCGACCGAACAATGCCGCGACCTGCTGGATAACCAGGTCCGCGGCATCCACTTCTACACGCTCAACCGCTCGGACGCGACTCGACAGATCTATGAGAACCTCGGCCTCACGCGCCATTAGAGTCGGCCCGCGGAGGATCTCCGCGCCGCGCGGGCATCTTCGGGACCCCCAATGACATTTTCCAGTTTCCAAAATGGGGATGAATCGGGAATCTCGAATCCGGAATCTGGAATGGGCAATTCCTCTGGGGTTGCGGCCGTAGGCCGCGTGAGGCGATTCGATTGCCACGATGTCGCTCCAGGACCTGACCGACCGTCTCAAAGCGGAAGCCGTCCGCCTGGGTTTCGACCAGGTGGGCATTGCGCCGGCGGTGGCGCCGCCCGGCTATCCGGACTTCCTCCGATGGCTGGCGGCCGGCCATGCCGCGGGTATGGACTATCTCCGGCGCCAGGAGCCCAGCCGCGCGCATCCCGCCGCGCTGCTGGGTGAGGTCCGGTCGATCATCATGGTCAGCCTGGTCTACGGGTCGAACGCATCCGGCAGTGGCGCGGCGGCGTCCAGCCCCGCGCGCGGCAAGGTGGCACGCTATGCCCGGGGCGTCGATTACCATCGGGTCCTCTGGGACAAGCTGGAGCAGCTCCTCGGCTGGCTGCACGCGCAACGGCCCGAGGCGACCGGGCGCGCCGTCGTCGACACGGCTCCCCTGCTGGAACGCGACTATGCCCAGCTCGCCGGACTGGGCTGGATCGGCAAGAACACGATGCTGATCCATCGCCGACTGGGAAGCTTCACGTTCCTGGGTGCGCTCTTGACCAACCTGGAGTTCGCCTACGACCGTCCGCACCAGGTGAACCACTGTGGGAGCTGCACCCGTTGCCTCGATGCCTGCCCGACCGACGCCTTCGCGGGTCCCTATGAGCTCGACGCGCGGCGATGCATCAGCTACTGGACGATCGAGCATCGGGGCATGCTCAGCGAGGAAGCCGCGGAGAACCTCCACGGCTGGGTCTTCGGCTGCGACATCTGCCAGGATGTCTGTCCCTGGAACCGCAAAGCGCCCTCGGGACGACTCGGCGCGTTCGCCGCGCGGCCCGACTGGATCGACCCCGACCTGATCGAGTGGCTCGAGCTCGACCCGGCGGCCTGGCGCGCCAAGCTCGCGGGGACGGCTCTGGCGCGGGCGAAGCGCGTGGGCCTGCTCCGCAACGCGGCCCACGTGCTGGGCCATCGCCGCGTGCCGACGGCCGTGCCGGCCCTGGCCGGCCGGCTCGACGACCTTGGGGAACATCCGCAGGTCCGGGCCGCCGCGGCCTGGGCCCTCGGCCGGATCGCGACCCAGGCCGCGCGGGATGCCCTCGATCGGCACCAGGACGACCCGGAACCCCAGGTGGCCGCGGCCGTGGGCACGGCACGCCACCATGGCCGGCGCATCCAAGGAGAACAGGGACGGGCTGACGGTCTCGAACCGCCAGCCCGTTCCCTGCCACCGGAGGTCGATTCCGGTCCGCCGCCGCCGATCGGCGAGGATCCCGGTGGAATCCCCCCGCAATCGGTGGGGCAGCCGCCCTCGGCTGCCCCGGGGCCAGCCGAGGGCGGCTGGCCCACACCTTCCCCTTTCCGGGGATCGATTTAGGAGCTCGTCGTGGTCCCCGACGTGGTGCTCGTGCTCGTCGGGGTACTCGTGGCGACACCGGGGACCGTGGTCGTGCTGGGTGGGTCGTAGACCACCGGCGAGATCTGCCCCGAGATCGATTGTCCGAAGCCATCCTGGGTCGTGACCGTGAAGGTGTTCGACCCGCTGACCAGCGGGACCATGATACTGTAGGCACCCGTCGAATTGGCCGTGGTCGTCGTGGTGGCGCCGTTGTTGCTGTTATTGGCGAAGGTGACCGACGCGCCGGGGGTCACCTGCCCCGCGAAGTGGACGGTGCTGAAGTCGGTCGTCCGATCCAGGCCGGGATCCGAGGCCGGGTCGAGGTTCACGGAGGCGACGGGGCTGACCTTGGTCGAGGCCCCGAGGTCCTCCTGGGCCAGCTTGAGGTCGGCGCGATTGATGATCCCGTTGCGATTGACGTCGGCGTCGAAGTTGTAATTCTTGTTGGTGGCGTTATCGCCGAGCAAGGTCTTGATCGTGGTGATATCGGTCTTGGTGACGGTCCCGGTGCCGGCGGCGTCGCCGGGCAGGTAGAACCCGACGAGGTACTGGCCGATGGATCCCCCCATCCCCTTGACCTGCACGGAGTACGAGGCCGGGGGCTGGCCGCTGGCCGGGACCTTCACCGTGAACAGAATGGCCGACGTGTCCTGGTTCCCCAGATGATTGGCCTTCGCGATCTTGGGATCATAGCGCGTGCGCTGGATCGGGATGATGTGGCCCGAGGCATCCTTGATCGAGACGATTTCCGGCTTGACCGTCGGCGTCGGGATGTTACTCGTGGCGGCCGTCGCGGCCGACGGCTGCACGGCGACCACGTCGATGCCCAGCAGGAGCTTCCCGCTCTTGGGCGCCGTGAAGAGGGTCGGGTCGATCTTGAACGGGACCGACGAGATCGAGCCGGCCGTGGCGATGTTGCCGGGCATGATGGCGAACGTGCTCCCCTGGCCTGAGCTCAGGACCAACCGTCCCTCCAGGACCTCGGGCGCAAGGCACCGGTGACGGCGCACGCGAGTGGATCGCTTGGACGTGTACATAGGCCCTCCTTGGCCTGCAACCGAAGTGAGAAGAGAGGAGTCGAGCCGGTCGCGCAGGGCACAACCGAATCGCGGCGGTCCCGCGCCGACCCTCCTGGTCGCCGGGAACCGCAATGACATCGTCGATCAATCGAAAACCGACCCTCCGCAGCGACACACCGGACGGGAAACCGTTCGATTCGATTCGAAACCTCACGCGGCCATCGGCCGCAACCCCAGAGGAATGGCCGATTCCAGATTCCTGATTCCAAATTCCCGATTCATCCCCATTTTGGAATCTGGAATCTGTCAATCTGGAATTCCCAAGATTCCCGATTCATCCCCATTTTGGAATCTGGAATCTGTCAATCTGGAATTCCCAAAATGCGCGCACGTCGCGGAGCTCCTCCGCGGATCGACACTAACCGAGGGACAACCACCCGCCCGCCGGGCGCATCCGCCCCAGGGGGCCGGCCGAGCCCGGGCCGGCAGGCGCCGGCGCGGGCTCCGCGCCGCGGGCGTCCCCGGCCCGGGGATCCGGGGGGGCCTCCCCGCGGCGCATCCAGACGCGCCAGGCCACGGTCGCGTACAGCACAACGCCGGCCCAGAGGAACAACCCGTAGGCCTGAGCGATCTCATGCCCCTGGCCTTCGGCGAACCAGCCGCCGATATCGGTCGAGGTCGACGCCATCAAACCGAACGACAGCGCCCAGGCCAGCACGATCGCCGCCCGGCCCTTGGGACCGACCCGCGGCGAAAAGAACTCGGCGACCAGGTAGGTGATCGGCAGCAAGACCGTCACATAATGATGTTTCCAGCTCCGTTCCGAGACGAAGAGCATCGTCAAGACGACCAGCGCGAACTCGCCCAGCAGCCGTGGATCGCGCCGATCGCGCGTCGTCGTCCGGCAAAAGAGGGCGAGCAGCCCCAGGAGGCCGACGACGACAGCCTTGATCACGTACCGCACGACCCAGGGGGGCAAGGCGGCCACGTTCACATTATGGTGGACCCAGTAGCGGCTATGGCTGGGCGTCATCTCGATCAGCATGCGGCAGATGACCGCGGGCAAGGACTGGTTGACTTCTTGCGGACTGGTCGCCCCCTCGACGACGTAGGGCGTCACCATGTGATGCCACCACATCTTCAGGCATTCGGCATTGAATCGCGGCCCAATCACCAGGCTGGGGACGATCAGCAAGAAGATCGCCAATCCCAGCAGGCCCCAGAAGACGGTCCGCCACGACCGCTTGTAGGCGAAGTAGACGAAGAACAAGGCCGGCGTCACCTTGTAGGTGGTCGCCAGGCCCAGCAGCAGACCGGCCCCGATGTCCTGACCGCGCCGCCACGCGTAGAGCATCGCCACGATCAAGAACAAGATCACCAGGTTGTTGTTCCCATGGTGGAGGTCGCCCAGGATTGGCCGGAGACTCAAGAGCAGGACCAGCGAGCGGAACATCGGCGGCAAGACGCGGTCGACCGGCTGGACGATCCGGAAGCACATCACCAGCACCGCGGTCGTCAGCGCGACCTTGATGGCAAACCAGCACATGGCGCCGGCGACCGTCGGCAGGACCATCAGCGGATAGAGGGTGATCGGCATCATCGGGGGATTGGGGAAGAGCATCTTGTCATAGATGTTCACCCCGTCCCAGAACTGAAGGACCTGGGGCCGCCAGCGCACGAAGGCGCTGCGATCATCGGCGGCCTTCTCGTAGTAGAACGCCGCCGCGATCACGATGATGGTCGACCACAGGGACCAGAAGCACCATCGCGAGAGCCGATTGCGGCGGTCGAGATCGATGAGTCCTGTGTCGATCGCTGGCACGGCATACCCCTTCCCTGGAGAAAGCCACGCTCACGCAAATCGGTTCGCGTGTAGACTCTGCGACGGCGGCACCGATCGAGCTTCGAGCGGAACCCCGGCCGGCCAGTCGAGTCGAGTCGAGTCGAGTCTAGTCCAGGCGAGACTCGTGCCGATCGGGAAACCGCAGCTTCAGCTCGACGTCGCGTGTTCCGGGTGGCGGTCGCAGGCGGATGAAAGGGACCGGATCCTCCTCGAGAGACTCCGGCTCGCACGCGACCGGCGGTCGGGTCGTGAGACACGGGACGGAGTGATACCGCAGCACGAGGGATCCGTCAAGCCCGGGGACCAGGTCGCGGACGCGAAGGCCGCCCGGCCCGGCCTCGACCCGCGCCTGGCCCGCGATCGTATCGCCGGAGAAGCCCAGGACCCGCCCGAGCAGGACGGTCCCGTCATCGGCGAGAATCTGGATCACGTCGGGGTTGTGCCGGCAAAACCAGCGGGCGTCCGGACTCCAGCACACGATCGCCGACGGGCGATAGAGCCTGGCATAGCGCAAGAAGAAAGCCCGGTCCCAACCGGTCTGGCCGAAGATCTTCGCGGCCACGGTGGGGTCGAGCTGGCGCACCTTCTCCAGGAACCGTTCCCACCCGTCCCAGCGGGCGATCACGGCGGAGGCCCCGGCGGTGCCGTGCTCCCGCAGTTGTTCCAGCCAGAGGCGGTCCCTCCAACCAAACACGGTCTCCGCCAGGGCGAGGTCGAGTTTGAGCGTCGCCAGGTCTTCCGAGAAGAGCCGGTACCAGCCCGCTCGCCCGAAGAGCTTGCCCTCGCCGAACTGGGTGAAGTTGGTCGTCAGCGCGGCGTGGAGATAGGGACCGCCGATGACCTCAACCCGGGCCAGGTGGGGGAGCAGCCCGCTGAACCGCCCGCGCTGGAACGGATCCGCCAGTCCCGCCAGGCTGAAGCCGCCCTCCTCGTAGAGCAGACGCTCACCGGGCCGCACATGCCGGCGGACCTGATCGACCACCCACTTCAGCCGCGGCGACGGCTGGCTGGACAGGAACGGCTCTCCGTTCCCCATCCCCAGGCGGCCTTGAACCGATCCGACCAGGGGAGGTCCGACCATCCGGACGGCGATCAACACGGCCCCGGCCACGACCCAGCGGTCGAATCGATCCACGCCCCGGGAGGCGACGCTCAGCCGCCGGGCCATTTCCTCCAGTCCCACCCCGCCGGCCAGCGCCAGCCCGGTGAACATCGCATAGGTATGCCGGCCGGGCTGCAAGAAATCCAGCGCCGCGAAGGCACCGGCCAGGTAGCCCCAGCCCATCCCGGCGGCACAGAATCCACACAGGGCCCAGCCGGGGACCGGACTGCGACGGATTCGCAGCACGAGGCCCGGCAGGCCCGTCGCCAGCAGGAGGGCCTGGATCGGCGGTCCGATCTGGACGATTTGCAGCAGCCGCTGCACCACACTTTCGGAGGAATGCGCGAACGCGAAACTGCTGGGTCCCTTGGTCGAGGCCAACCAGATGCCCGGCAGCCACCAGAACGCATTGAGCGCCAGCACGACCACCGGCATCGCCAGGACCGCCAGGTGGCCCCGCCAGGTCCACCCGCCCTGCGGCTGGGGATCCTCCGGCCGCGCCCCCGCGCCGTCTTCCACCGGCGACGCGGGCGACCGGCGCGCCGGTCGCAGCACCGCCGCCAGGTAGGCCAGCAGCGCCGCGGGCGCCACCACCATCGCCGTGGTGAAGTGCACCAGCACCGAGACGCTCAAGAACCCCACGGCCATCAGCCAGGCGACGACGCGTCTCCGGACCAGGAACCGCGCGAAGGTCCCGGTGGCGACCAGTCCCAGGGGGATGCCCAGGAAGTAGGGCAGCATGCCGAACTCGGCATAACTGAGCGGGAAGTCGGTCCAGATGTCGAGCAAGGCCAGCAGGACCGCGACCGCCGTGGCCGCCGGCCGGAGTCCCCACAACCAGCCAGCGATTGCCAGCAGCCAGGGCGCGGCCGCGGCCGAGACCAGCACGTAGACTTTATAAGCGAATTCGGGGCGAGCCCCGCCGAACGCCGCGATGACCAGCTCGGGCAACGTCGACGAGGCGGGGAACACCACGCTCTTGGCGTAACCCGCCATGAAGCTGGGATCATAACCGGCGGTGGTGTACGAATCCTTCAGGAAGGTTCGGGTCACCAGCGCGCTGTGAAAATACAGAGGGTGATCGTCGCGCCACAGGGGCCAGCCATTGGTCAAGCCCGCACGACCGCCCAGCCCGATCCAGATCGCCCAGCCATGGAGTACACCCAGGACGACGATCGCCCCCGGCGCGATCCGTTTGCCGGCAGAAAGGCGTCTGGAGGCTCGATGTCGATGACCGCCTGGCGGCCGTTCCACGGCGGAAGTCGCCGCCATCCTCGGGTCCAGATCCAAAGAAGCCATGGGAAGGGACTGGAAGGCCACCGTCGGGGCACGGGCTCGCCCCAAGCTTGCGAACGGGATGCGGCGCTGGGGACTCGGAACCGGATCCGTCGATCTCAGGTCACGCCGGAGTCAAGAGGAACGGGATGATTAACTCCTTGAGCCAGCCAAGATTATAGTCGATCCCCTCACGGTTGAAACCCGATCCAAACGCGACGGCAGACTCGCAGACTTCCCTTGCTCGTTCCGTTCCTCATTGTGAGGGTGGCTCGGGACGAGTATTCTCGAGTCTTGAGCGGAGCAATGCTTGGATCGATCGCCGGAGGATCCGCATCAGACGATCCGGTCACTCAATCCGCGGGGTCCCGCCGCCCGCGCAACGCAGCTCTACCGACAACTCGAGGACAGGCTACTCTGTCTGGCATACCGAGATCCACCGAAAGGGCGGCAATCGCCCCTGTGACGACCGCCGTCAAATCGGGGCGTTTCCTGACAACAGGATCGACAACCCGACGATTTCGGTGGATAAGACTGTGACTGATAAGACATGCGGTTTTTGCGGAAAACTCTGAGTTTTCCGGGGAAAAGGAGAGTGGCATGAGAGTCAAGACGAGCGGGATCGAACCGCCAACCTCCTGGTTGCAAACCAGGCGATTGAATCAGGCGCAAGTGATTTCCGTGTAACGACTTAAGTGCCCTTGACGCCCGGCCCACCCGTTCCAGGAATTCTCAGGATTTGCGGGGAATTCTTGGGGTTTCCCATGGTTTTGGTTCGCCGAACCGAAACCCACGTAGTCGCTGACTTGACAAGAGGGAAACAACGGAGCACCGCCAACTAGGCGCCTCTCCGCCCTTAGGGTAAGGTGCCGGAGCGGCGGCGGAGGCCACGGGATGGCATCACTTCGCCCACGCTAAGACACCCGCTTGAGCGACGGCGATGTTCGCCAGGATGGCGGACATCGCCGTCGTTCATTCGAACCAGGTGTGGCCAGCCTTCAATCGCCTCGTCCTCCCCTCATCGTCCGCGACCAAATAAGTCGGCACCCCCGCCGCGATGGCCGGCCGCGCCAGGTCCTTGGTCCCGGCGTCGATCAGCGAGCGGTTGTGTCTGGGAGGGACCGCCGATGACGACCATGAACATTTCGCTTCCGACGAGATGAGAGCGTTCGTTGAGGCTCAGATGGCTCAGGGAGAATATGCTTCCGCCAGCGAGTACTTGCGCTCCCTCATCCGCGATGCCCAGAAGCGGCAGGCCAAGCCAGCGCTCGAAGCCGAACTCCTGGAGGCGTTGCAAGGCCCCGCCGTCGAGATGACGCGCGACGAGTGGGATTCGATCGAGCGTGAAGCGCTGGAGGGTCTGGCCGGCGAGATGATCCGCCCCTGAACAACGCGATCCACCCCCGCCCCGGCGCGAGACGAGACCTGGTGGAGATCTTCCGCTCTCGACGTCACGCTGGCGAGAAGAGACCCTCATCGATGCTGGTCGGGGAGCGCGCACGGAACGGCGAGCATTCCGGAAGCCGCCATCGCTTTGTCCCTCCTTCACGATCGGGTTTGGTGCGATGCCGTTACGGAACCCCGGCGCCCCCAACCCCGTCTGACGCCTTACCCACGGCGAATTTGCCGGGCAGGACGACGACATGCTCGGGTGCGACCGAGAGCGTTAGGCTCTGACCCTCCCGGAGGCCGTGGGAGTGGCTCTGGAGGACGGAGACCAGGATGGGCCAGTCGCCCGGCCCGCGCGCGTGGAGCTGGCGGAGATGGCCGCGGAAGACGATCCGCTCGAGGGTCGCCGGGAATCGGTTCCATCCGGCAGGAATGGTCGGGCCCACCGCCAAGGTCTCGGGACGCACCGATATGGTCACGGGCGCCCCCGGGCTCGGATGCCCCGGACCGCTCTGACCGATCAGGCGGCCCAGCGGAGTCCGGACCACCACCTCGCCGCGGCCGTCGCTGCCGTGGCTCTCGACCTGGCCCTGGAGCAGGTTCGTCGGACCCAACAGCCGTGCCACGAAGACGTCGACCGGCCGGTTGTACAATTCCTGCGGGGGGCCGGCCTGGACGATCCGGCCCAGATCCATCACAGCCAGCCAGTCCGCCTGGGCCAGGGCCTCGTCCGGGTCGTCGGTCAGGACCATCGTCGTGACCCCCGCCTCGTGGTGGACCCGCCGGAGATCCTCCCACGATTCCTCGCGCGCCCGCGGGCTCAGCGTCCGGAGCGGCGCGTCGAGGATCAACAGCTCGGGGTGCGTCACCACGGCGCGCGCCAGGGCCGTCCGGAACCGCTGCGGAGGCGTCAACTGATCGGGCCGGCGACCGGCCAGGCTGTCGATCCGCAGAGCGGTCAACGTCTCGGCCACGCGGTACCGTCGCTCGCCGCGCGACTGCTTCCGCACCCGCAGCGGATAGCCGACGGTCTCCACCACGCTCAGGCCCGGCCAGAGCCCCAGGTCTTCGAAGACCATTCCCACGCCACGCTCGTGTGCCGGCACCGCTTGAACCATCCGGTCGTCGAAAAAGATCTCGCCGTCATCCGGCGCCTCCAGGCCGGCCACCAGCCGCGCCAGGGTCGTCTTGCCCGCTCCCGAGGGACCCAGCACAAACGTCATGCCCCCCGGCCGCAGTTCCAGCGAGACACCGTCGACGGCCGCGATCCCGCCGTAATGCTTCACCAGTCCTTCCAGGATGACGCGGATCATGTTGAGTACGCAGTACGCAGTACGCAGTACGCAGTTGAAGCGGAGAGACCGAAACCAGGAGAATGACGCGGCGCGCGACGATCACCAGCCACCGACTCTTCCGACATCCGACACCTCCAGGATTCACTGCGTACTGCGTGCTGGGTACTCCGGGCGACCTGGCGATAGCGTTGTCGCGCCCAGGCGGTCCATTCGGCCCGGAGCCAGTCGCGAAAGCTGGGTGTGCGGCAGAGGCGGCCTTCGGCGGCGGTGGCCAGCTCATCAAGGAGCGCCTGGTCGACGAGTCGAGGCGGGGACAGCCAGCTCCGGATCAGCCAGGCCCGGACCGAGGGCTGTGCGGTGAGCTCGCCGGCAAGCGTCTCCACCAGCGACAGAGCGCGCTCGCCCCGACGGTTGAGGAGCTTGGCGACGGAGGCGGGCGGCCAGGGGGGCGGTTCGGTCAGCCACCGCAGCGCCGGCTCGGGATCACCCGCCCGCTCCAGGGCCGCCCAGGCCGCCCAGAGCTCATCCTGGGCGTCGACCAAGGTCGCGCCCAGCAGGTCGGCGAGGAGGGAGTCCGCTTCGGGTGGCTCGGTGGCGCGCGCCGGCGCCGGCCCCACCCGCCCGGTCGCCGCCAGGAACGTGAGGAACCGTCGCGCCAGTTCGGGATGCCGGCAGCCTTGGAGGATGGCCACGCCTTCGACGTCCGGGGGTGATGTCGGTCCGGCCAGCCGGCCGATGCGCCGGGGATGAGCCGCTTCACGGACCAGCCGGGAGTAACCTTCCCGGAAGGGTCCCGCGCCGAGCCAGTTCTTGGCCCGAGCCAGCCAGAACGGATCGTGGCGCGGATCGTTGAGCAACACGCGCGCAGGGGGGCGGGAGGCTCCCTCGCTGGGCCAATCGCGACGGCTCAGCCACGATGGGGAACCCTCGAGCGGGAGCGGAGCGAGGCGACCCATCCGATTCAGCCGGTCGTACGACGAGGCGGGCCCACCCAGCAGCACGTCCGGAGGGTTGCGACGTTGCGCCACCCGCGCCGGATCATCACCGGGAGCAAGGATCAGCCAGTCCAGCCGGACCGCCGGGTGGGACGCCGCCGCGACCCACTGGGCGAACTCCGATTCGAGGCGGCGGCGGTCGGTGAGCGACCCGCTCGTGGCGACAACGAGCCGACCCGACGGCGTCGCGTCGCAGCCCAACGGACCGCAGGCGATTACCACCAGCGTCACCAGCGCAGCCGGTACGATCCGATCAACGCGATGAGTTGCGGGCGGTCGCATGGGTCGACGTCCTGGTCCCGCGGGTTCCGAGCTGAGCCAACCGGCAGTCCGCGCGTGGAATCACTCGTGAGACCGGCTGCCCAGCGTGGCCTTAAGCTTCACCTCTTTGCCATCGCGCTTGACGAGGATCTCGACCGTATCGCCGGGCTTGTGCCGGCGGAGGCTCTCCATGTAGTCGTTGATCGTGCTGATCGGCTTGCCGTCGAAACCCGTGATGATGTCGCCGCCTTTGAGTCCCGCCTTCTCGGCCGGGCTGCCGGCGCTGACCGCCTCAAGCTTCAGGCCGTCCTGGGAGCTGGACGAATAGTCGGGCTGGGTGCCGAGGTACACCGAGAAGCCCATGCGTGTGGTGCGTCGGGGTTCAGCCAGCCGGACGAACGCCGGGCGCTCGGGCCGGCGGATCACCTCGAGCAGGAGCAATTCCAGGTAGTCGGCGACCCGGGCCATGCCGGCGTAATTGATCCGGTCCGAGTCGTCGGTGGGCCGGTGGTAATCGCCATGGACGCCCGTGAAGGCGAACAGCACGGGGATCCCCTTGGGGTAAAATGACTGGTGGTCGCTGCCGCCGAAGCCGTCGGTCATCCCGGCAACCTTCTTGATCGTCAGGCCGGCCGACTTGCCGAGGACGTCGACCAGGGAGTCCAGGCCCGGAGAAGTCCCGGTGCCGATCATGGTCAGCTCGTTCTTGCGGTTGAGCCGGCCGACCATGTCACAGTTGAACATCATCACGGTCGACTTCAGCGGAAAGAGCGGGTGCTCCACGTAATAGTGCGAGCCGAGCAGGCCGCGCTCCTCCCCCGAGAAGGCGATGAAGACGATGCGGCGGGGCGGCGCGTCGCGCCGGGCACCCAGCCGGCGGGCCATCTCCAGCACCATGGCCGTACCCGAGGCATTGTCGTCGGCTCCGTTATGGATGTCGTGGGACAAGAAGGCGAGCGAGCCGGAGAACATGCCGCCCCGGCCCAGATGGTCGTAATGGGCGCCGAGGACCACTGTCTCCTCAGCATGCTCTCCCGTGCCTTCCAGCACGCCGATGACGTTGCGGGTCGTGATCGCGGAGCGGTCGATCGTGATCCGTGCCGTGGCGGTCCACTCCTTCAGCGGGCGTGAGCAGGGCTTGAGGTCCTGATCGATCTGCTTCTCCAGCTCGGCCAGCGCGGGCTGTCCCGCTCCGGCCAGGAGCTGATCGGCAGTCTTCCGGCCGAGCATCACGACGGGGATTTTCGAGGCCGGGTCGGCGCCGGCCGCCGTGAACCGGAGCAGCTCGTCCTTCGCTCCCTTGAGCCCGTGCAAGTCGTTGACCAGCAGCACGACGGCCGCGCCATGCTGGAAGGCATTAGTCACCTTGTGCTGGAACGTCGCCCAGGGTGTGGTCCGCTGGCCATCCCGCCCTGTCGTCCGCTTGGCTTCGAGCGGGCTGGCCCGGTTCCCTTGCTGCGGCTCGCGGCGGATGATCAGGACGGCCTTCCCCTTCACGTCGATGCCGGCATAGTCGTCATAGTGCAGCTTGCCCGAACCATCCTCGGCGGTGATGCCGTAGCCGGCGAAGACGATGGGGATGTCCTGGAGCGTCCCGCCGATGCCGATGGCCAGCGGGCTGAACTCGGTCTTGACAGCGCATGGGAGCGCCTTGCCGCCGGGCCCGTGGAGCACCAGCTCGGGGTTGGCTCCCAGGATGGGGGCCCCCTCGATCGTGAACGGCTGGAAGTAGCCATCGGCTCCCGGTGCGGCCTTGAGTCCGGCCGCCTTGAAGACGCCGGCGATGTATTCGGCGGCCGCCTCGATCCCCTGGGTCCCCGGGCCTCGGCCTTCGCGCGCGTCGGCGGCCAGGAAGGTGACGTCCTCCTTCAAGCGCGCCTCAGCGGCCGACGCGGCGGCGCGCGACGCCGGGGCCGGCGTGGCGGCCTCCGGCTTGTTCTCCTTGTCCTCGACCGCCCTGGCAACCCCCGTGAGGATCAACCCCCAGGCGGCCACTCCAATCCAGGAGCCGCGACGGGCTGCCGCCGCCTGAGGTCCGAGTCCACGACTCATGCGTGTCTTCCTTTTCTTGGCAGTGTTCCGTGTTCTGTGCGGGAGAGTCTTTATCGTTGTTGGATGAAAACCGAAAACCCAGGACGGAAAACCGATTCTCGACACTTGCCCTCGGATCGTCAAGTTCGCGGACACCGCATGAGGGGCCAGGTGGGGTGGGAGCCGCCGCTCGGCGGTCGGCTCGCTCAGTCGCCCGGCCCGGCCTCCGCGGGCTGCTGGTCCTTCGCGGGCTCGCTGGCCTTGAGGACGAACCAGTGAGTCCCGCGCCCGGTGGGAATCGCGATGGTCAGGGCGCCGGCCGATCGTGTGGGAGTCATGCGACCCACGACGCGACCGTCGCGCCCCAGAGCCAGGAGGTCGAGGCCGTCGGTCGTCGTCCGCAGCGCGATCGTGCCGACCACCGGCTCGGAGAGCATCGGCAGGCGGCCATTCGGGCTGCTGAGGGCGCGGGCCATCGCGGTGATCAGCACGAAGCGGGAGCTGGACAGCGGTTGGTCGTCGATGCTGCTCAAGGCCACGACCGCCTTCTTGGTGACGAACCGGAAGGTGGCGTCCCGGGTCTGGAGCGTCTTGCCGCCGATCCAGCCGCTGACGGCCTGGGTGCGCGGCGAGTCCACCGTCTGGATGCCCAGCTCCCAGTCGCGCGCCAGCTCTCCGGTATCCGAGCGCACCCACGACTGCCCCTGGGGAATGAAGTCGCGATCGGGATCGGTCACGAGGATCGCGTCCTTGGGCTCACTGGGCTTGAGCCAGGGGAGTTGCGGGGTCGCCGGCATGCCGATCGTCAGGCGGCTCTGCTCGATCAAGGTCCGGATGGTCGCCGAGGTGTTCGGCGAGACGACCCGATCGAAGAACGCGGCGGGGTCGAGCTTCAGGCAATACGACGACCGGGCCGGGCGGATATGGCCCTGGCGGAAGGCCAGCGCCGCGGCCGGCATCATGCCCGTCAGCGCCGGATCGACGAACGTGGACCAGACATCCACCTGGTTGGGGCGGTTGAGCTCGACCTGGGCATAGTTGTAGATCATGGACGCGTCCCATCCTTGCAACGCCGCCAGGCTCGCCACGTACAACGGCGCGGTGAACCGATCGGACGAGGGGTACTGCACGTTCCACTCGGTGATGGTCAACGGCCTGCCGTGGACCTGCCCGGCCCCGATCCAGTGTATGTAGTTCGCCTCGGAGCGCGGATTGGTGCGGAATGCCTCGCTCTTGCCGTAGCTGTGCACGTCGATGACGTCGCTGTCGGTCAGGGCCGGCAACGAGGTCAGCCAGTTGTCCCCCCAGTAGCTGGTCGTCGCGATGAGCGCCTTGACGCCCAGCTCCCGCAGATCGGTCACCATCCGGCGGTTAAACTGGTGCTCAACCTCGTTGAGGAAGAGCTTGCTCGGGCCGGGCTCCCAGGTCCGGAAGACCCGGGCCGCGGGCAAACTGTGCGCGCGGGCGAACGCCTGGTACTCGCGCGTGAAGATCTGGTTGTGCACGGGATTGTTCTTGTCCGGCAGCGCCAGGACGCCGAAATGCCCGGTGTAGTCGTCCTCGTTGGAGACCAGGACTGCGATGACGGCCGGATCGTCCTTGTAGGCCCGATTGGTGTAACGGTTGACGTGACTGAGGTACGCGTGCTGGAACTCGATCATCAGCTTCTGGAGGTCGGGGTTGGTATAGTCGAACCCTTGCAATCCCCCGCCCGCCCGCTCGATCTCGTCGCGGCCCAGGGAGACCCGGTCGCCAGGCCTGAGCACCCGGCCGACTCGCAGGTCGAGCCAGATGGAGATCCCCTCATCCTCGAGGCACTTGATCCACCAATCGAGGGTCTCGAGCGACGACCGGCTGAGGTGGCGGGTGTCGTTGGCCCTGGAGTCGAAGACGTTGGGCTGGACCCACTGGGAGTCGTGGTGATGGATGCGCATCAGGTTGTAGCCGAGCTGGGCCATGCGTCGGGCCTGGGAGGCGATCTGCTGTCGGGGCGTGCTGAAGAGGGCGTTGGCGGCGAGGTTGGCGCCCCAGAACCGGGCCGGGGTCCCGTCGTCGAACACGAGGCGGTCGCCGACGGCCCGAACAGAGCCGCGACGGCCGGCGGGCCGGTCGCCGCGATTGAGGAAGCGGAGGTCGACCGGTGCCGCGTCCCAGGCCAAGGCGTCGCGGTACCAGCTGCGGGTGTCGCTCTCCCCGTAGCGCTCGCTGGCCGAGGGGACCCGGCCTCCCCCAGCCGGGGGCTGCGCTTGACCCGGGGCGCCCCGCAGCAGGACGACGCCGACGACGGACACGACGATCGCCAGCCTGGATCTCATCAGAGGTCGCTCTCCTGTAGGTCAGGCTTTAGCCTGACGTTCCGGATCTATCAGGCTAACGCCTGACCTGCGTTATGACATTCCCGATCCTGTCAGGCTAAAGCCTGACCTACGTTATGTTCGCATGCCCCGGGGACGCGGGACAAGCCTCGACGACGCCGATTGCGGCGGCGCAGGCCGGGCCGTTGGGGCTTCGCGCCGTGTTGCAGAGAGCCGGGTGTTGCGATAAGCTGATCAGGAACGGCTCCGACAGTTGTCTTTCTCCCCTTCCGGCCCAGGGGGTATCCCTTGCGAGACGACGCGATCGCCCGATGGGCGGACCTCCTGGTCGATTATTGCCTGCGGGTCCAGCGGGGCGAGACGATCGTGGTCGCCGCCGAGCTCGAGGCGCGCCCGCTGGTCGAGGCCGCGAGCAAGGCGGTGGTGCTCCGAGGGGCGCATCCACTGGTGCGGCTGGAGATCCCCGGGTTGCACGAGTTCTTCCTCGAGCATGCCGACGACGCGCAACTGGCCCACGTGCCGGCAGCGGCGCTGCGGGAGGCCGAGCTGGTCGATGCCCGGATCCGGATCGCGGCCGAGAGTGACACGCATTCGATGCGCCGGGTCGACCCGAAGCGTCAGGCGGCCGCCGAGCGCGCCGGCGAGCCGATCCGCCGGGCCGCGCGGCAGAAGCGGTGGGTGCTCACACAGTATCCCACGGCCGCCTACGCCGCCGATGCCGGGATGACCCTGGCCGAGTACGAGGCCTTCGTGGCGACGGCCGTGTTCCTCGACCGCCCGGATCCCGCGGCGGCCTGGCGCGAGCTGGGACGCCGCCAGGCCAGCCTGGTGGAATCCATGTCCCGCGTCGCCACGATCCGGATCGAGGCCGACGGCACCGACCTGACCCTCTCCGTGGCCGGCCGGACCTGGATCAACTCCGACGGCCGGCGGAACATGCCCTCCGGCGAGATCTTCACCGGGCCGGTCGAGGACTCCGCCTCTGGGCGGCTGCGGTGCGGCTTCCCCGTCTGCCGCGACGGCCGCAGGCTGGAGCAGATCGCCCTGGAATTCCGCCAGGGCGAGGTCGTCGCCGCCACCGCCGCCGACGGTGAAGACTACCTGCGCGCCATGCTCGAGATCGACCCGGGTGCACGACGGCTGGGCGAGCTCGGGCTGGGGCTGAACCCGGGGATCGATCGGTTCACCGGCAGCATCCTCTTCGACGAGAAGATCGGCGGGACAGTCCACCTCGCCCTCGGCCAGAGTTATCCCGAGACCGGCGGGATCAACACCTCGGCCTTGCACTGGGACCTGATCGTCGACACCCGGACCCGAGGCCGGATCTGGGCCGACGATCGGATCGTCATGGAAGACGGGCAATGGCTCATTGGTTGATGCGATGCGATTCGATTTGATCGGAACTCCCAAGCACGGGGACTCGGACATGCGACTCGGCTCACTTCGTCTTTCCCAGGGTAGGTGGATCGCCTGGGTATTCCCACTCCTCCTGGCCGGCCTCCCGCAGGCCCGCGGCCAGGCTGCTGCCTCCGACGCCGCGCTGCGGGATCGGGTGCTCCAGCTCGTCGATCGGCTCGACGCCGAGAAGCCCGAGGCGCGCGAGGCCGCGACGGCCAGCCTGATCAAGCTTGGCCCGAAGGTCCTCCCCTTGCTCCCGGACCCGGCCAAGGTCCAGGGTCGCGAGCGCAAGGATCGGCTCGAGCGGATCCGCGCGGCCCTGCGCAAGGCCGAGGATGAGATCAATCCGGCCGCCACCCGGGTCACTCTCCAAGGCAAGGGCATCCGGCTGAGCGAGGCCCTCCAGCAGCTCCAGAAGCAGACCGGCAATGCCATCACCGACCTGCGCGAGCAGCTCGGCGCCGAGGTGACCAACCCCGCGCTGGACCTGGATCTCCGCGACAAACCGTTCCTCGAGGCCCTGGACCAGGTCGCGCGCCAGGCCGAGGTCGCGATCAGCTTCTACACCGGCGACGGCTCGATCGGGATCACCGGCGGCGGGTCGTCCGACGACAGCCCGACCCCCCGCACGCGGGCCCCCCAGCCGATGATCCAGTACAGCGGCCCCTTCCGCATCGAGTTGAAACAGATCGGCCTGATGCGCGACTTCCAGGCCGGGTCCGCCGTCGCCAACCTCCAGCTCGAGGTTGCCTGGGAGCCCCGGCTGCGTCCCATGCTCTTGAAGCACAAGGCCGACGAGTTGAAGGTCCTCGACGACCGCAAGAAGCCGATCAAGCCCCAGGTCCAGATGCAATCCGACGAGGTGGTGATCCGGCCCGAGAACCCGGTGGCCGAGATCAACCTCAGCCTCGAAGCTCCGGAGCGCGCTGCCGCCAAGATCGCCTCGTTGCGCGTCCAGGCCGAGCTCACCATCCCGGCCGGGATCAAGACCTTCAAGTTCCCCAGCCTGGCCCAGGAGAACGTGACGGTCAAGCAGGGCGACGTGAGCGTCACGCTCGGGGGGACCGAGGTCGACGAGCAGGTCTGGAAGGTGAACGTCGAGCTGGCGTACCCGGGCGAAGGTCCGGCGTTCGAGACCTATCGCCAGGGCCTGTTCAACAACCGGATCTGGCTCCAGCGGGCCGACGGCTCCCGGTTCGAGCACAACGGCGGGTTCTCCAACACCGGCTCCGACGGCGGCAAGCTCGGCTTCGAGTATCTGTTCGTCGATGCGCCCGGCAAGCCGGCCGATTATCAGCTCGTCTACGAGACCCCCAGCAAGGTGATCACTCTCCCGCTGCAATTCGAGTTCAAGGACGTGCCGCTGCCCTGATCGGTCCGGCGGAAGAAGCTGACCGCGCAGCCATGCTTTCTCGTGCGGCCAGGGATCGCCTTGTGAGGAGGAGCCACACCAGCGTCATGCGGGAGGCGCCCAACATTCCCACGGCGACTCGGAGGGGCCAGTTCGGCCGTCTGGGGATCAGAGCGGCCTGTCCATTGGGGTGAGGCATACAGGGCGACTGCGTCCATGACGATCGGGTCGGCGGTCGTATCAATCAGGATGTTGGTATCCACAAGGTGGTTCATTCCCCGCGACCGGTCGCGAGGCTCTCGCGGCTGTCCTGGATGGTGATGTGTCGAACAGGGTAAGAGTCCACCCGCGCTTGCAGCCGCCGTGCCCACTCCTCGGGAGGC
The DNA here is from genome assembly GCA_021324445.1 of Isosphaeraceae bacterium. Taxonomy (GTDB): domain Bacteria; phylum Planctomycetota; class Planctomycetia; order Isosphaerales; family Isosphaeraceae; genus JAJPJC01. The sequence continues at coordinate 4,396 of JAJPJC010000264.1, read as the reverse complement.
TCGTGTTCAAAGGGGGCAGAGGGGCTTGAGGTCTGGCCCAGGTTATCCCGGAGGGTTGCGACGAGCTTTCGAAGCTCGTTGGCCACGGGACCGGGTAACCCCGTGAGGTCCAAACTCCGGGGGAGGACCGACGGCCCATTGATGTGTCTTGTTTCACGCTCGACACTCATCGAGTTCCCTTCTCCTTGAGAGCGTTCGGACAAAATGACGAGAAAGCCTTGTTTCCCGCCGGCCCGCCTGGAGACTGTGCGGAGAGGATTTCCTCGCCCTGGAAGGGCGGCGGTCCTGAGCCAGGGGTGAAACCCCTGGACCGGAAGCGATGACTCCCTGCTCATCCCCTCCCATGCCGAGCCCCGACGGGGCGACGGAAGGACGATTGCGCCCCGGGTTCCTGTCGCCCTGACAGGGCTCCGCCACCAGAACAACGCCCACGGTGGGGAATGCCGTCTCGGGTCATCCAGGGGTTTCACCCCTGGCTAATCACCGCCGCCCCTCCGGGGCGTTCCGCACCGTCTCGCATTCGTTCCCAACGCTCGTACAAAGCGCTGTTGAGGCTTCGACGCGGGGCCTTCGACTTCAGCAAGGCTCCTGTAACCCGAAATGGAGCCGCGAAGCCTATCGAATCCGCATCTCACAGGGCGTCGAGCAACCACACGCCCCAGGCAGGCTGCGGGCTTTGGCGGCCGACTCTGAGGAGGGGGCCTGTCGCATGCATTCCGGCGCTATCGGCTCCAGGTATGCGGCAAGATTGACAAGGCGTCGGCATCGGCCTCGACGCGGTTGGCTCCGACGACGACCTCGGTGCCTTCGTGCAGGCCGTCGCCGGCGACCTCGGTGGCGACGCCGTCGGAGAGGCCGATCGTCACCCGGACCGGCCTGACGAAATCGCCGTGCTTGATCCAGAGGAGACCGGCCGGTTCGTCGCCGGAGGGTGAGCCAGGCTGGGCCGTTTCCCCCTTGGCGGGCGTCCGGCGGCGCAGCCACGCGGTGTAATCGGGGCGCGCCTCGGGGACGACGTTTTGCACCCGCGGCTGCCAGCGCAGCGCGGCGTTGGGCACCAGCAGGACGCCCTGCCGCGCCTCGACCTCGAACTGGAGCCGCGCCGTCAGGTAGGGGAGGAGCCGGCCGCCGGAGTTGTCCACCGCAACGACCACGGTGTAGGTCACGACGTTCTGGCTCATGCTGGCGTTGAGGCGGACCTGCGCGACCTTCCCCTCGAACGTCTCGCGGGGGAAGGCACTGACCGTGAAGTGTACCTTCTGGCCCTCGTGGATCGAGCCGATATCCGTCTCGTTGACCGAGGACCAGATCTCCAGACGGCTCAGGTCCTTGGCGAGCAGGAACAGGCTGGGCGCATTCAGGCTGGCGACGACAGTCTGGCCGATGTTGATCCGGCGATCGAGGACGACGCCCTTCACGGGCGATCGGATCGTGGTGTACCCCAGGTTGACGGTGGCCGCTTCGAGATCCGCCTGGGCGACGATGACCGCGCTTTGACTGATGGCCAGCGCGGCCTTGGCCGACTCAAAATCGGCCAGGGCGACCTCGTAATCCTGGGTGGCGATGGCGGCGGTCGGCCGGGCCTTGAGCTTCTTGGCACGCTCCAGCGCGCGTTCGGCCTGGCGGAGCTTGGCCCGGGCCTGTTCGATATCGGCCTCGGCCTTGGCGAGACTCCCGCGCGCCTGGTCCACCCGCGCCTGGAACAGCGCGCTGTCCAACCGTGCCAGCACCGTCCCTTTCTCGACATGCGTGCCGTAGCTGACCGGCTTGCCAGGCGCGCGCGGGTCGGTTCCGAAGCTTTCGATCCGGCCGGCGACCTGGGCCCCCACGTCGACGACCTCCTCGGGCTCGATCGTCCCAGTCGCGTTGATCGTCGAGCGAAGGTCGCCGCGCCGGATCGCGACCGTGCGGTAGGACACCCGTTGGGTGTGCGTGTCGGTCCAGTACCACACGCCGAAGGCGCCCCCGCCCCAGAGCAGGCCCATCATCAACAGCAGCCTCTTCATCGATCGGTCCCTTCCCTCTCCGTGTCGGCTCAGGCCCAGGCGCCGCGGATGCCCAGCGGTGACTCGTGGACGTCGACCAGGCGGCCATCCTGGAGGCGGATGACGCGGTCGGCGACCTCGAAATACGGCTCGTCGTGGCTAATGACCAAAAGTGATTTCCCCGCGGCGCGCATCTCGGGCAACAACTTGGTGTAGAAGACCTGCTTGAAGGTCGGATCTTGATGGGCGGCCCATTCGTCGAGGATGCAGACGGGCCGATCCTCCAGCCAGGCTCCCAGGAGCGCCAGCCTCCTGCGCAGACCCTGCGACAGGTCGAGCGTCGAGAAGCCTTGCTCCCGGACCGAGACCTGGGGCGCCAACCCCAGCCGCTCCAGCCCCGCGCACGCGGCAGCCTCGACCGCCTGCGGATCGGTGCCGACGCCCAGGACATCGGGGAAGAGATAGCCGTCGGCGAAGACGACCGAGAAGAGCTGGCGATAGGTCTCGAGGTCGCCGTCGCCGAGGACCCGCCCGTCGAGCCGGATCACGCCCGACTCGGGCCGGTACAGGCCCGACACCAGCTTGACCAGCGTCGTCTTGCCGCTGCCGTTGCCGCCGGCCAGGATGACCAGCTCGCCCGGCCGGAGCGTCAGGTCGACCGGGCCCAGCCGGAAGCCCGGGTCGTCATGATCGTCATGATAGAGGAAGGTCACTCGCTCCAGGCGGATCGCTTCCCGGAAGGCCGGTCGCTTGATCGGGACCAGCCGGTCCTGGCCCGGATCCGGGTCCCCCTGCCGTTCCAGAGTCGGGATCAGGGACTGCACCCGGCGCAACGAGACCCGCGCCCGCCCCAGGATCGGGACCCAGGTCAGGATGACATCCAGCGGGGTCATCAGGTAGAGGACCACCAGCACGGCCGAGACCAGCGCCGGCCGCGCAATCGGCTCGATCGCCGGCGCCGCGTAGAGGAGAAAGCCGATGAAGCCGAAGAACGCGAGCTGGCCCCAGGCTTGCGCGACGGCGAAGTGCGCCAGGCCGTCCACCATCGCGCCGCGGACCGAGGCCAGGGTCGGTTCGAGCGACTGGGTGAGATACGCCGCGCGGCGGCCCCGGTGCAGCTTGAGCTCCCGGAAGCCCCCGATCAGGGTGCGGAAATGCCCGACGAGGACGGCCTGCCGCTCCCGGGCCCGCCGCAGAGCCGTCATGCCGCGCGCCGAGACCAGCACATAGGCGCTGATCGCCGCTGTGGCGAAGAGGACGCCGCAGGCCAGCAGCCGCGGCGCCAGCCAACCCGTGTAGATCAGACAGGCGATCACGATCGGGATGTTGATGCACAAGTGGGGGACCCCGACGATCGCGTTGGCGATCAGGCCGAGGTCTTCGGTCAGCACCGCCAGCAGGCTCGAGCTGTCGATCCGCTCGAACGCGCGCAACGGCAGCACCAGGGTGTGCCGGACCAGGTGCAGGCAGAGCTGTGCGATCGCACCCTGGCCCAGCTTGACCATCGCCACCTGGGCCACGACCCGCGCCGCGGCCGAGGCCAGGCACAGCCCGGCGAAGGCCCAGGCCAGCCCGCCGGGGGCGGCCGACTCGCGCGCCAGCTCGCGCTGGATCAGCGCAATCAGGCCGATGGCGGCCGCGCCGCCGGCTGCCCCGGCGATCGCCGAAAGGACCATCACGCCCCGGGACGTCCGGAGCAGGAACCCGACGAGACTCATACGCGGGAATCCTGAGTGTTCACGTCTCAGTCCTCAGTGAGGGCAGAACTCGAATGCGGAACACGAAAACGGCGAACGACTCACGACTCGTCGGCCGCGACTCCCTCCTCGGCGGGGACGTTCCACGGGGAATCCCGCTCATCGCCCTGCATGCCCTCGAGCTCCGTCTCGACGCCGTCGTCCGCCGGCTCACTCCATCCCACGCGCATCTGCTTCCGTTCCTCCTCCGTCAGCATCGCGATCGCGCCGATGGGCCGGTCCGGCTCCGCCATGATTCCCTCCAGCAGGACCCGGTAGTGCGCCAGCATGCCGTCGACCGTCGCCGCGTCGAACAGGTCGGTACTGTACTCCATCCCCAGCTCGAGCCCCTCGGCCGCCTCCCGGGCATAGAGGCTCAGGTCGAACTTCGAGGTCCCGCTGGCGGCCTCCAGCGGGGTGATCGTCAGCTCCGGCGACTGGAGGGTCGGCAGCGGCGCATTCTGGAGCGCGAACAGCACCTGGAACAGCGGCGTGCGACCGCCGGCCCGCTCCGGCTGCACCACGCTGACCAACTTGTCGAAGGGCAGATCCTGGTGGGCATACGCCCCGATCGCCGTCCGCCGCACCCGCCGCAGCAGCTCGCGGAAGCCCGGGTCACCCGACAGGTCGCTGCGCAGGACCAGCGTGTTGACGAACAGGCCGATCAGGCCCTCC
>JAJPJC010000314.1 GCA_021324445.1 Isosphaeraceae bacterium | reverse complement strand
GACTTTCACATAATTGCCGGTGGCGTTCTGGGGCGGCAGCAGCGACTCTGACAGGCCGGTCCCCGGGCTGAATCCCGCCACGCGGCCCCGGAAGACCCGGCCCGGGTAGGCGTCGACATAGAGGTCCACCGGATGGCCGATCCGGATGAAGCGCAACTGCGTCTCCTTGTAGTTGGCCTCGACCCAGACTTCGTCCGGCCGGATGGAGAGCAAGGTCTGACCCGGCTCGACGCGGGTTCCCGGGTGGACCGAGCGATCCTGGATGGTGCCGGCGACCTCGGAACGGATTTCGGTGTAGCGCAGGCGGAGCTGGGCGTCCTCGAGCTGGCGGCGCGTCCGCGCCACGGCCGCCCGCGCGACCTGGACCGCCGGGGCCTGCTCGACGGCCGCCTCCAGGCCCTCGCCGGCCGATCGGCTCCCCGTGGGCCGGAGGAAATCCTCGAACGCCTGGGCCTGCGCGGCATCCTTGGGGTTGATCCGGATGCCGACCTGGGCCAGGTCGGCCGCCACGTCCGAGACGGCCGTCTGGACGGTCGACTGCTGCACCTCCAGGTCCCTGGGGATCGCCAGCGGATCGGGGACGTCGGCCGCCAGGCCGAGGGCGGCGCGCGTCCGCTGGATGGCGGCCCACGCCTCCTTCTCCTGCTCAAGGGCAACTTTCAGCATGTGGTTCCGCTGGTCGAGCTCTTCCTTGCTGATGCCTCCGCTCGGCAGGAGTTGCTCGCCCCGCCGGAGATTATTCCGCGCCAGCTCCAGGCTCGCCTGCCTGCTCTTGAGCGTGGCGAACTGGGCTCTCAAGGTCGCGACCTGCTGCCGCACGGTCTCCTGGGCGTTCTTCTTGCGGTAATACGCCCCGCGCGCCTGCGCGATCTGGGCCCGCGCCTGCGCGTGCGCCTGGACCAGGTTGGCCTCGGCCTCTTGCAACGCCGCCGCGGCCTGGTCGACGGCCAACTGGTACGGCTCTCGGTCGAGTTGGACCAGTATCTGGCCGGCCGCGACGCGGTCGTCCTGCTCGACCCACACCGCCGTCACCACGCCCTCGATCCGGGGACTGACGTGGGTGATGTGTCCGGCCACGAACGCGTCATCGGTGGAGACCGTCTCCAGGGCCTGCCGCACATACGGAACGCCGAAGGAGACGCCCGCCACGAGGATCGCCGCCACGATCCCTCCCAGGACAATCCAGCGCAGCCAGTGACGCCGGGGCCGTTGCGATTTGGGGAACGCCGGGTGCCCTTCGAACAGGATGCGCGTGCCGCCGGGGTCGGCCACGACCTGGGAATCGACCGGATAGCCCAACGGCCGGCCGTTCCCGTTCCGCGAGCTGCGCTGCCCACTCTGGTTCGCAACGTCGTCGTTGCCGTTCGGGGTGACGTCCACTTGTGTCGTCCCAGCGTGCTCAATCATGGATGATGGAGCCGTCCCGAACCCGGAGCGGCTTGGCTGACCTCCTGAGCGCGGCAGTCCCTCGAACGAAGGTTCTGGGAGTGGGAATTCCGCAAGTGGCGTGCCGCCCGCCCGGACGGGTTTCAGAGGTCGCCGACGGCGCGGTGGAGGCGAAATGCGGCGAGGTTCTCGTCGTAGATGGCATCGTAGAAGTTAGTGAGCGATTGGATCCGGCGGGTTTCGGCGTCGAGGACCTCGGTGTAGGTGCTCAACTGCTGGCGGTAGCGGTCGGTGACGACGTGGATGTTTTCCTCGGCCTGGGCGATGGCCAATCGGGCCACGGGGATGCGGCGGCGGGCTTGCTGGAGGTCCAGCCATCGGGTGCGGACCTGCAAGGCGATGTCAGCGGCGGTGTCGGCCCGGCGTCGGAGGGTGGCCAGCTCCTGCTGCCGCTGGGCGGCGGCCCGACGGCGCGACGCGCCGCTGTCGGTGATCGTCCAGTCGGCCAGGAACGTCGCCGCCCCGATCCCCTGGGGGACGAGGTTCTTGCTGCCCAGGTAGACGAAGCCCATTGAGAAGCTGACCTGGGGCTTGATCCCCGCCCGGGTCACGTCGGCCTGGGCGCGCAGGGCCCGGGCCTGCTCGGCCAGTGCGGCCAGCTCCGGCCGGTCGCCCAGCGCGCGTTGGGTCAGGTCGCGGACCTCGTCTTCGTTGCCCGCTACCGACGTCGCGGCGTCCCGGATCGCCTGGTCGGCCAGGTGCTTCCAGTCCGCCGTCGCGGGTACGACGGTCAACTCGTCCAGGTCCACGACCTCGGTCAAGGGCCGGCAGAGGTAGCGGTTGTAGGTCGCCCACGCGGCCTCCAGCGCCGTCCGCGCCTGGATCTCGGCGAGCTGGCCGTTGGCCAGCGAGACCTCGGCGGCCAGCTCGTCGCTGCGGATCGCCAGGCCCTGCTCGCGACGGTTCCGTACGTCCCGCGCGAAGGACCTGAGCTGCTCCACGTTGCTCCGGGCGACCTCCAGGTTCTTTCGCGCGCGGAGGACTCCCACGTAAGCCTCAGCCACGGTCAACTTCAGGTCCAGGGCTGTGCGGAACTCCTCGCTCCTCTGGGCGCCGAGCTGGGCGCCCGCCGCGTCGATGTTCCGCAGGATCCGACCGCCGGTGTACAGGGGCAGACTGGCAAACGTGAGCGAGGCCGGCAGGTCCCGCTGCCCGGAGCCAAGGAAGATCGGCGCCAGCGGCGGGACGCCGGGGAGAGCGCTGCCGCTCCCGGTGCCTCCCTTGGCGGATCCGAAGAACGACGAGAGACTGGTCTCCGGCGTGACCGTCAGGAAGGCATTGAACGTGTACGTCCGCACGCTCGGCAGCCGCGCCGAGCGCGCCGCCGCCAGGTTCAGCCCTGCCGCGACCGCCTCGGCGCGCTGCGACTGCAACTGGGCATTGACCCGCAAGGCGATGTCCCAGGCCTGACCGAGATCCTCTCCCGGAGCGAGCCGGCCCGTCCCCACACCCAGACCGACTCCGAGTACGACCACGAACTGAGACATTCGTGTCATCGCCTCGTCCTCCCCTCTTGGGTGTCTCCGTGTTCCGGGCACCGCTTCCGAATCTCCGAGAATCATTTCGACTCGCGCCACCCTCCCTGTTGATCCGGAACGCCTCGCCGGTCGCACCAGGGCTGAGGCTCCCAACGGTCGCGCCGGATAGGGAAGCGCGGCGGTGGGCCCCACATCGTTGGTCGGCTGTTTGGTCAGAAGCTGTCGTGACTCCATGATGGGTTCGAGCGTGTTGATCTTGACGATTATCGGGATCTTGCCGGTTTTTCGGAAAACTCCTTGAAGTCCGGGGCCAAATCCGCCGATGGAGCTTCGGGGGAAGGTCTGGGACGAAACCCGCGAGCACGTCAGACGCGTGGGTTGGCTCGGTCGAAGACTGCCTGCGGCCTCGGCTTGCATGGATGCGAGTCGAGGGACAGGGCACGGAACTCGGTCGAAGGGACGGCTCTGGACTCATGCGCAGGGAGTGGCGCAACGTCCTGGCGTTCTGCGGTGCGTTCCTGGCGGGGACCGCGGTGGCCGCGCCGCCGGAACGGCCGCCGGAGGTTCGGGCGCCAGCCGGTGAGCCGGTCCGACTGACGGTCGAGCTGAGCTGGAGCCTGTCGCCCTCGGCGGGGACGACGGCTCCGCAGGCGGTTTCGGCGGGGGTCACGGGTGCGGAATCCGATCCGGAACTCGTCCTGGAAGTGAGCGAAGGGCGGGTGATCGAGGCCCTGGCCTGGCCGCCGGAGGGTGCGCCGGAGCTGGACAGGCGAAGGCGGTCCGGACCGGGTCCGGAAGGGACCTGGCGGTTGGGGACGGATCCGCAGGGGCGGGTTCGCGCCCGGATCGAGGCCCCCTTGGAGGCTCGGCTGGTCGTGCGGGGCGGTGATCAAGTGGTGAGCGTCCCCATCGCGGCGATCCTGGAGCGGCCGCACCAGACACCGGCTCCGGCCCGGTTGACCGTGGCCGTGGAGCGGCTCCCCTGGGATGCGCTGGCCATCGACCTGGGTCGACTGGGCAATGACGGCATCGTGGCGCCGGGGGCTGAGATCCCGGTGTCGATCACCTTCAACATCCTCTGGCCCGAGGCCGCCACGGTCGCGCTGCGTGCGACGGCCGTCCTGCGCCCCGTGCATGAGGGCGAGGCGCCCCAGCGTTATGAGCTGCGCGAGGTGGTGCCGGCGAATCGGCGCGAGCCGCCGGTGCGGACCTGGAGTTTGCCGGTGCCGCGGACCGAGGGGATGTATGTACTGGAGATCCGCGCGAGCTGGGAGCCGGCTGGCCGCGACGGCTCGCGGCTGGGCAGGCTGATCCGACGGCGCAAACCGGTGGCGGTGACCAATGCCGCGGTCCGTCGCATGGCCCTGCTGGTGCTGGACCCGCGGGCGCCCGCGGTCGAGCCCCGGACCGGACCGCCTGGAGAGAACCGCGGCCGCGAGGTCGAGGTCGACTCGGTCGACCTGACCCGGTCGCGCGGCCGCCGGCCGTTGGCCTCCGGCCGATCGCCGCTGGCGGAGTCGGGCCGCCCGGCCTGGGTGGTCCCCGCCGAGGCCCTGATCGAGCCGTCGCGCCGCGATCGGCTCCGCGGCTGGTTGCTCCGCTCCGGAGCCGAGTCGTCCCAGTTGGACCCGGCCAACCCCTCGGGCCTGGCCTGGTCGGCGGTCGGTCTGAAGGTGGCGCATCCCGATCGGCCCCATCGTCTGACCATCAAGGTCAAGGGGGGTGAGCCCGCGGCGCTGGGCGTCGCCTTGATCGAGGCGGGCGATGGCCGGCCCGGTCGAGCCCCGCGCGTGCTGCTCGATGCCTGCGCCTCCGGCCCCCCGGTGCTGCTCAATGGTCCGCCGGTGGCGTTCAACTGGCTGGTCTGGCCGGGCTCCCCCGAGGTCGCCCTGGTGCTCGTCAACCGGGACCCCAACGCGGCCGTCCGGATGGGGAGCGTCGCGCTGACGGAGCTCGAGGACGTGCCGGCCGGCCCGGTGGTCCACGAGCCGGACACCCCGGCGACCCGCGTGCTGGGGCTGTACCTCAACGGGCCGCGCGCCCTGGACCCCTTCGGCGGCGATCCGGCCACCGGCGACATGCTGGCAACTGCCGTCAACCTGGGGAAGTACCTGGCCTACTGCGGCGCCACGGCGGTGGTCGTGCCCGAGGACCTCGCCGACCGATCGTGGCGGCGAGCGCTCGACGGCCAGGCCGACGAGGACGCCACCGGCCCGGATCGGCTGGAAGTCTTGCGCCGCGTCCTGGGGCGCCAGGGCTGTTCGCTCTGGCTGGAGCTGGCCTTCGACGGGCCAGGCGCGCTGCCCGGGCTGCCCCCACCCGATTCGGCGGAGGCCCTGCGCCGCGGCCTGGTGCGGCTCGACGGCCGCGGCCAGGCCGACGGACCGGCCTACCATCCCCTCCACCCGGAGGTCCGCCAGGCCATGAAGCGCCGGGTGGCCGCGGCCCTGGCCCGGTGCCGCACGGCGATTCCGGCTGCCAGGACCAGTGCCGGATTGCTGATCCGGATGGGTCCGGGTCCCACCCTGCTGGGCACGCCCGAGACCGGCGTGGACGATGCGACCTTCGAGCGGTTCGTCCGGGAGACGTTCAGTCCCGAGACGGCGCGGGCCGTGCCGGGATTGGAGGCCGGCGATCCGGACCGGTTCGCCGCGCGGCTGCGCTATCTCGCCGGGGTCGGCCGGATGCCCTGGCTGACCTGGCGGTCGCGCGCCGTGGCGGCGCTCTATGCCGAGCTCGCGGCCGCGGCCGAGGCGGCGGTGCCCGGCGCGGTCCTGGCCGTGGTGACGCCGGGATTGGACGGCGGTCCGGCCGGTGTGGCGGCGCGGCGGGTCGATCTGGCCGGGCTGGACCCCAGCCAGGCCTGGCGGAGTGTGGGCCTGGACCTCCGCGCCTGGCCACAGAGTCCGCTCTCACCCCTGTTGCTTCGTGGGGTGGCCCTCTCCAGCGACGCCCTGGCCCACGACCTGGCCACCAGCCCCGACCTCGACGCGATCGTGGCGACCCGGGCCAACCGCGGCTTGCTGCTGAGGGTTGATGCCGGGGACGCGACTCCGGCGGTGGCGTCCGCCCCGGCCCACGCGGAGCCTTCGGCGATCCCCGCGGCCGCGGGGGCCCCTGCCGGCGAGGGCGGCACGCCCCGCGGCCCGGCGGTCTGCCTCAAGGCACTGCCCTTGGGCGACGGCTCGGCCGCGGACGAGCCGCTCGGTCATGCCCTGGCCGCCCTGGATGCCCAGTTTGTCTTCCTGGCGGCGGAAGCTGTCGCCGGCCACGAGGAGCGGATGGGACGCTTCGCCAGCGTGCTCCGCGCCTTGCCCGCCTGGCCGGCACGCCCCCTGGGACCGGCAGCCGACCCCCATGGCCTGCCCTTCGGCATCGCGGTCCGACGGATGGAGGACCCTGCCCAGACCTACCTGGCCATCGCCAATGACTCGCCCTACCCGATCCGGCTCGCCTGCCTTCTCCAGGCACCCACGGCCGCACCGGTGGACGACCTCGGCCGCGGCCTTCGCCTGGCACCTGTGCCCGAACCCGGCGGCCGCAACCTCGTCCTCGACCTGCTCCCCTTCGGCGTCGCGGCCATCCGGGTCGGGGCGCCAAAGGTCCAGGTCGCGTCCCTGACCCCGTATCCCTCCGAGGCCGTCCGGACCGGCATGGAGGCCCAGTTCCGCGAGTTGTCCACCCAACTGGCCCGGCTGAATCGTGGGCTGGCCTCCGCCGCGGCCGAGCCATCGAATCCGGGCTTCGAGCCCGGTGCCGAGGCCCATCCCCGGACGGATCCGGTGGATTCGCCGCCCCCGCTGCGCGAACCGGCCGAGCACGCGCTGACGGCCGGCGGCGGCACCAACCTCGGGGACCTGGTCGTCGGCTGGCACCTGGAGCGCCCCCACGCGGGCGTGAGGGACGGCGCCGGCAACGGTTCCAGCACGGCCGCGATCGCGATCGACCGCGAGAACCCGCACACGGGGCAGGCGAGCTTGCGCCTGACGGCGCCGGTCGCATCGACCTCCGTGGCCTGTGATCCGTTTCTGCCCGACGCCCAATCCAGCCTGACCATCCAGGCGTTCTTCCGTTCGGCGCCGGTCGAGGCGACCGTTCGCGTCTGGATCGAGGGGGAGGCGGGCGGGCAACCGTATGTTCGGCGCTCCGAGCTGAGCGTACCCACCGACTGGGTCGGGCTGGCGGTGCGGGCCTCGGATCTGCCACCGGGCGGCCTCGACTCGGCGCGCCTGCGGTTCGAGATGATGACGCCCGGCGTCCTCTGGATCGACGATCTGCACATCGCCAGCGACCCCGCCGCCAAGTCGGTGCGGCTCAACGCGCGGCGGACGCTGCTGGAGGCCCTGCAGGCCTACCGCGAGCAGCGCTACGCCGACTTCGCGCGGCTGGCCGCCTCGCACTGGGTCAAGCCGTTGGGGACGCCGGCCTCCGCTCGAATGGCGCGGGCCGCGGACCGGTCCTCGAAGCCGGCCGCGGCGGCCGGCCGCGGGTCCGACGCCGCGGCGTCTGCCCTACCGCCGGACCGTCAGCTGCGGTAAGATCAAGGTCTTCGCCGGAGCCACACCGCCCTGCACCGCACCGCAGCGGCGGCGGCTCGAAGGATTGGGACAAGCAGGGGAGGAGTCTGGTGTTCGTCGCCTGTAGCACAGTCTGCTTCGCGCGGGAGCCGCTGGAGGCGGCGCTCCGCCAGATCGCCGAGCTGGAGTTCGACAAGTTCGAGCTGGCCCTGGTCGAGGACGGGCAGCACCTGCGGCCATCCGAGGCCGGCGACAACCCGGAGGCCGCCCTGCAACGGCTCCGCCGCGGGCCGAGCCTGATCCCCTCCTCGCTCTACCTGGATTTCGGTCCCGTCGACTGGTCCGTTCCTCTGACCCGTCGCCGCTTCGACGGTCTGTGCCGGCTGGCCAAGTCGCTGAATATCGCCGTGGTGACCCTGCACGCCGCGCCGGCCGGCACGCCCCTGGAGGATGAGGTCAAGCGGCTCTCCCAGCTCCTGAGTGCCGCCATGCGCGAGGGCCTGGTCCTGGCCCTGCTCACCCACTCCCAGACCATGACCGCGGATCCCGATGTCGCCGTCGAGCTCTGCAAGGCCCTCCCTGGGCTGGGGCTGACCCTCGACCCCAGTCACTTCCTCCAGGGCCCCCAGCCCCGCCCCGATTACGACGCCGTCTTCCCGTACGTCCAGAACGTCCACCTCCGCGATACGGGCCACGCCCCGGGGGAGTTCCAGGTCCGCGTCGGCCAGGGCCAGATCGAGTATGCCCGGGTCGTCAACATGCTCCAGCGCTATGGCTACAACCGCGCGCTGACCGTCGCGATCCTCGACCGCCCCGAGAACAACTTCGACCGCGAGGTCGAGGTCCGCAAGCTCAAATTGCTGCTGGAGACCTTGATCTGACAAGCCAGCTCCCGGTGGGCTCGGACGAAGTAAGTCGAACTCGAGGTATGGAGCGGCGGTATCGTCGCGCTGTAGAGTAATCCAGCGGCAAAGCGAGCGGTCGCGGTCTCGTTCCCGCTCGCTAGGAGTCCCATGGGCAAGAAGCGCGACACCCGCCAGATTCGGGCGATCGCCAGGGAATTCGGCATGGATTCCCGCGAGTGACATCGTTTCGGCGACTACATCGAAGACTGCAAGGCGAGGGGAGAGAGGCTCAGGTAGAGGCGGAGACTTCACCTACGAGGAACTGCAGAACAAAGCCCGAGAGTTTCTCGGGGAGGAGTGATGAGCACCCATCTGATCGATCTGCGCCAGGCACGCGTGTCCGCCGCCGACCTCTCCGGTCTGCTTGCCCACCTGGCCCCGTTGGTCGGCGAGCGATTTCGATTCGTCCGGGTCTCCTACGGGGACGAGCTGACCGTACACTTCGGGGACCTCGAGCCGGCGCGAAACCCGAAGCTCAAGGGCAAGTTGTACGGAGCGTACATCCTTGGGATGTGCGCGTCGCCCTGGGTGTTGAAGTCCGGGACCGAACCCGTGGTGGTCAACGGCGGTGTTCTGCGCGACCCTTCCGACGGTGCTTTGGGGACTCCGCTCGGCAAGGAGGAACTGCAAGCCCAGGAATCATCGAGCTCGACAGCTTCGTCTCGAAGGCAACAGCCTTCATCGTCAAGCCGGTGAACGGCTTTGGGCTCCAGGTTCGATTCTCTGATGGGAGCACTCTCTTGGTCCTCCCGACCATCCCAGAGCCTGATGAACCAGAGGATGAAGGCTTGCCCGAGCTGGGTGACTGGGAGCTCCTCTCACCCCGTGGGCTTCTGACGGCTGGACCCGGTCTGGTGTGGTCGTCCAAGCCGTCAGGAAGCCCATCCTCGGGTCCAGTGCCAGAGTCCGGCGCGCGCTTCGGCGATGGAATGAACTCCCCGGTCCGCCATGAACCATCGTGCGCGGCGGACGGGGCTGGTCGGGTGTCCCAGGGCTGGTGACCACGAGCGCGGTACAGTACACTGTGGCCGGCCTCTCATTGGGGGAGCGAACATGGCCCAGGTGAAGACACTCGGCGAATGGATGGCGGATCGGGGCCTCGACCTGGCCACGCTAATTGAAGCGTCGGGGCTGGACCGGCGCGTGGTCGAGGCGGTGGCCGGCAACCGCTACACGCCCAGCCCGCAGCAACGGCAGCGCCTCGCGGCGGCGCTGGGCATCGGCCTGGAACAGGTCGCCTGGGGGCACCAGGCGCCGGTCGAGCATGTCTACGGCCACGGGCCCCAGTTCGGCCGCAGCCCCTGACACGCCGCGACCCATCGAGGTGGAGGTCACTGATCATGGCGGATTCTTCCCGGACGGTCGAGCAGCTCTGCATCGAGACGGGGCTCGATGCCAAAGCACTGGCCGAGCGCGCCGGCGTGGACGAGCAGCGCGTGCTGGCGATCGTGCTGGGCCGGTGGACGCCCAGCCCGCAGGAGCGCGATCGCATTGCCGCGGTCTTCGGCCTGACGCGCGACCAGGTGACCTGGGGCCACAAGACCCCGATTCAGCACCTTTACGGCCAGGGCCCGGCATGAGCGGGGCAGCGGGTCTTGCCGGCAGACCCCTCATCGTGCCGCCGCATCCTCCCCGTCCGGGACGCGCGTCGGATGGTGACGACGGCCCGGCTCCAGCGGGTGGGCCGGTACGCCGACGACCGTCTGGCCATCGGCGACATGCCGGTTGCGGGTGACGACGGCATTGGCCCCGATCACCGCGTCGTCTCCGACCTGGACCGGCGCCACCAAGATCGCGCCGGCGCCGACGTGGCTCCGGCTGCCGATGCGGGTCGGATGTTTCTGGGTGCCGTCGTAGTTGGCCGTGATGGCCGTGGCGCCGAAGTTGACATCCTCACCCAGGTCGGCATCGCCCAGATAGGCCAGGTGGCGAACGATCGTCCCCTTGCCGATGCGCGACTGCTTGATCTCGACGAACGCGCCGACCTCCACGTCGTCGTCCAGCACGGTGCCGTCGCGCAGGTGCGCAAACGGACCGACCCGGCAGTTCGAGCCGATCCGGACCACCCCGGAGATCACCGTCGAGGGATAGATCACGGTGTCGCAGCCGATGGTGCACCGCGGGTCGATCTGCGTGGTGCGCGGGTCGACGATCGTGACGCCCTCGGTCATCCAATGATCGTGGATCCGCGACTGCATGATCGCCGTCGCCTGGGCCAGGTGCTGGCGCGTGTTGACTCCCAGGATATCGTCCGGTTGCAGGACATTCAGCGCCCGGACTTTGCGTCCCATGGCCTTGAGGTATTCGGGGGCGTCGGTCAGGTAATACTCATGCTGGACGTTGCCGGTCCCGATCTGATCGAGGGCATCCCAGAGGCCCGGTAATTCGAAGACGTAGCAGCTCGGGTTGACCTCCGTGATGGCCCGTTCCTCGGGGGTGCAGTCCCGTTCCTCGACGATGCGGAGGAACCGGCCCGCGGAATCGCGGAGGATTCGACCGAAGCCGGTGGGATCGGCCAGCGCGGCGGTGCCCAGCAGGCAGGCGGCCTGGTCGAGTTGCTGGCGGCGGAGCAGGTCGGCCAGCGGCTGGGGCCTGAGCAAGGGTTCGTCGCCGACCAGGATCAGGGCCGGGCCTTGATACTGGGCCAGCAGCGGGCGACAGGTCTTGACGGCGTGACCCGTGCCGAGTTGCTCGGTCTGGGTGGCGAAGAGGACGTCCGGCTCGTGGTGCAGGTAGTCCTCGACCTGGTCGGCCGCGTAGCCGACCACCACGACGATCGTCTTGGCCCCGGCGCCGCGCGCCGCGTCGACCACGTATCGGATCATCGGCTGGCCGCACACCTCGTGTAGGACCTTGGCCTTCTCCGATTTCATCCTCTTCCCCTGGCCGGCGGCCAGGATGATCGCGACAGGTCCATTCATCGGCTGGGGGTCCCGGCGTGCGAGTAGGGGGTTTTCCGAAGGAAAGCCTCGGTTCCTGAACCTGCCATGATAGATACGGTTGCGGCGATCGTCAAAGGGACCTGCCCCCGGTCGGCGCCGCGCCGCCGCGAACCTTGAACCGGGCGATCGAATCTGTCAGACTGAGGCGGGTGCTCGCCGAGGGCCGGGGCCGGCCGGTTGTCGTCGCGGGTGCCGACGGCCGGTATGGGCTGGGATGGGGACAGGAGCCGGCCGGCAGCGCAGGAGCTGACGTCCATGTCGCTAACCCTTGCGGAGGTCGCCAAGGTTGCGCTCCTGGCGCGGCTGCGGCTGAGCCCCGACGAGCTGGAGACGTTCACGGGGCAGCTCAACTCCATCGTCGATTATGTCGCGCAGCTCCAGGAGCTGGACATGACGGGTGTCGAGCCGCTGGCCCACGGCATCGAGGTCCGCAACGTCTTCCGCGACGACGTGCGAGGCGCACCCCTGCCGCGCGACAAGGCGCTGGCCAATGCCCCCAAGCGGAACTCGGAAAGTTTCCTGGTCCCCGCCGTGCTGGAGTGAGGAATCCCACCCCCGATCCGCGCGATCGCCGCACAGCCAACTTTCCTGGCTGCGCGGCGCGAGCCGAGGATGACGATCGATGAGCCACGAGACCGCACTGGCGCTGCGGGCGCGCCTGAACGCCGGCGAGACGACTTCGGAGGAGGTCGTCCGCCCCCTGCTGGAGCGTGCCCGGAGCCTCGAGCGCCTCAACATCTTCATCCACCTCGATCCGGAGCGAATCCTCGACCAGGCCCGCGCAATCGACGCCCAGCGGAAAGCCGGCGCGCCGCTGGGTCCCCTGGCCGGGGTCCCGGTGGCGATCAAGGACGTGCTCTGCGTCGAGGGAGAGCCGACGACCTGCGGCAGCCGGATGCTCCGGACCTTCCGGTCCCCCTACGACGCCACGGTGATCGCCCGGCTCAAGGCGGCCGGCGCGGTCCGCTTCGGCAAGACGAACATGGACGAGTACGCGATGGGTTCCTCGACGGAGAACAGCGCGTATGGTCCGACCCTGAACCCCTGGGACGAGTCCCGGGTGCCCGGTGGTTCCTCCGGCGGCTCGGCCGCCGCCGTCGCGGCCGGTGTGGCACCGCTGGCGCTGGGCTCCGACACCGGCGGCTCGATCCGACAGCCGGCCGCGTTCTGCGGCGTCGTCGGGCTCAAGCCGACCTACGGCCGCGTCAGCCGTTATGGGCTGATCGCCTACGCCAGCTCGCTCGATCAGGTCGGCCCGTTCGCCCACGACCTCGCCGACACCGCGCTGCTCCTCGGCGTGATCGCCGGACGCGACCCCCACGACTCGACCAGCGTGGATGAGCGAGTCCCCGACTACCTCGGGACCCTGGACCTGCCCCCCGAATCGCTGCGGATCGGCGTCGTCCGCGAGTTCTTCGGCGACGGGCTGGATGCGGAAGTGGCCGGCGCGGTGCAGGAGGCGATCAAGGTGTATGAGCAGGCCGGAGCGACGATCCGGGAGGTCTCCCTCCCCCACTCGAAGTACGGCATACCGGCCTACTACATCGTCGCCCCGGCCGAGTGCTCCAGCAACCTGGCGCGGTACGACGGCACGACCTACGGCCACCGCGCCGAGGATTTCTCGCCCCGGCACCCGGGCGAGGAGGACCTGGCACCGATGGTCCGGATGATGATGGCCAGCCGCGCGGAGGGCTTCGGCGCCGAAGTCAAGCGGCGGATCATGCTGGGCACCTTCGCGCTCTCGGCCGGCTATGCCGACCAGTATTACAACAAAGCCCTCCAGGTCCGCCGCAAGATCCGCGGCGATTTCGACGCGGCCTTCCGCGAGGTCGACGTCCTCCTCGGCCCGATCTCGCCCACCCCCGCGTTCAAGTTGGGCGAGCGGACCGCCGACCCCCTGGCAATGTATCTGTCAGACATCTACACGATCACCGCCAACCTCGCCGGCATCCCGGGGATCAGCATCCCCTGCGGGCTGACCAGGGAGAAACTGCCGATCGGCCTGCAATTGCTGGCCGCACCCTTCGCCGAGGAGAAGCTCTTGCGGACGGCCCGGGTCTTCGAGCGCGCGACGGATTGGCATCTCAGAAGGCCGGGGCTGGTATAATGGCGATGGATCAACGCTACACCAAGCTCGGAGCCGCGCTCACGGATCTGGACGTGGCGTGGCGGGACCGTTTGGACGACGCTCTGGCTCTTCTCAACGCAGGCCGTCACGCTTCCGCGATCCTGATGGGGCTGTATGCCCTCGAGATCAACCTCAAGGCGCGGATCTGTCGGAGACTCGATCTCCAGCATCTACCTCGGGCCTTCGAAGTCCATGACCTGGAGGGCTTGCTCCTGCTGGCCGGTCTCTCGAAGCGGTTGAGCGCGAAGCGGGCTCAGAAGACACTCGATCAATGGGATTCTATCGTGGAAAAATCGGCTCGTCTCAACGAGCTGCGCTACGCGCCCGCATCGCGGTGGACTGCGATCGAGGCCCAAACATTTTTCACTCAACTCAATCAGGATCCAGATGGTGTTCTCCCATGGCTGCAACGACAGAAATGATCCCGGAGATCCGCCGGATCACCCAGGCGATTCGCCGATACGCCGAGTCCGTGCATTGGTCGCCGAATGACTATCGAATCTTCGTGCGTCCCAACTGGGACTGGGGTCGGATCAACATTATCCTCGCCGCACGGGAATTCCCGGACGGGCCAGAGGATCCCCGGCCCTCGATCCGGTCGTTCCTGGAGAGGGACCTGAAAGATGCGCCGGAACTGTTCCGCGCGATCGGCCTGACAGTGAGCACCTTCGAGCAGATCCGGAGAGGCGGCCTCCACGGCATCCCGGAGGCTTATGAAGAACTACCCCAGCCACTGGGCCCTGGTCCGGCAGCCTGATCATTCGGCGTGATGGCAAATCCACCCTCCTTGACGCATGGCGATCGTCCCATGGACTACGAAATCATCATCGGCCTGGAGATCCACGTGCAGCTCCAGACCGAGAGCAAGATGTTCTCCTGGAGCGGCACCGACTTCGGCCTGCCGCCGAACACGCAGACCGACCCGGTCTCGCTGGGCCTGCCCGGCACGCTGCCGGTGATGAACCGCGCGGCGTTCGACCTGGCCCTCAAGACGGCCGTCGCACTGAACGCGGAGATCGCGCCGTTCACCAAGTGGGACCGGAAGAATTATTACTATCCCGACCTGCCCAAGAACTATCAGATCAGCCAGTACGACCTGCCGTTCTCGCGCGGGGGCTACCTCGAGATCCCGGTGCGGAAGGACGGGGGCGGGGGCGGCCGCTGCCGCCTGACCCGGATTCATCTGGAAGAGGACACGGGGAAGCTGATGCACGGGTCCGGCGGCCTCTCCGAGGTCGACCTGAACCGCGCGGGCATCCCGCTGATGGAGATCGTCACCGAGCCCGATATCCGCAGCCCGGCCGACGCGCGGGGCTGCCTGGAGGAGCTGAGGCTCACCCTCCGCTACCTGGAGGTCTCCGACTGCGAGATGCAGGAAGGCTCGCTCCGCTGCGACGCCAACGTGAACCTGCACATCACCCGGGACGGCCGGACGATCGCCACCCCGATCGCCGAGATCAAGAACCTCAACAGCTTCCGGGCCGTCGAGAAGGCCCTGGTCTACGAGGCCCAGCGGCAGTATCAGAAATGGCTCGAGGACGGCAAGACCATCCAGGATGCGCCCAAGACAACCCGGGGCTGGAGCGACGTGGAGGAGGTGACCAGGCCCCAGCGCGAGAAGGAGACCGCCGCCGATTACCGCTATTTCCCCGAGCCCGACCTGGTGCCGGTGGTCGTCGACGCCGCCTGGCTGGATCGAATCCGGGGGTCGATCGGCGAGCTGCCGGCGGCCCGGCGCCGGCGGTTCGAGACCGAGTATGGCCTGTCGGCCTATGATGCCAACGTCCTGGTCGAGCAGGGTCAGGATGTCGCCGACTATTACGACGCCGTGGCCCGGTCGACCGGCGAGTTCAAGCTGGCGAGCAACTGGATCCAGCAGGACGTCCTGCGGACCATCAAGGAGAAGAAGCTGACCCTCGCCGAGTTCCCGGTTCGCCCCGAGGGCCTGGCCGACCTGATCAACCGGGTCACGCGCAAGGAGTTGAACACCAATCAAGGCCGGGAGATCCTGGGCCGGATGATCGACACCGGCGAGCCGGCCGAGGTGATCATCGCGCAGGGCGGTTACCAGATGGTCTCCGACCGCGACGCCATCGCCGCGGCGGTCGCCGCGGCCATCGCCGCCAATCCCCAGGCCCTGGAGGAGCTGAAGAAGGGGAAGAAGAAGCCCGAGGCCGTCAAGGGCTTCCTCCGCGGCCAGGTGATGAAGCAGACCGGCGGCAAGGCCAACCCGGCGCTGGTCGGCGAGCTGCTCGAGGCACGGCTCGCCGAGATGCAAACCTAGCGACTGCCGCGGGACGGGGCTGGAACTCGCCCGGGAGCGGCCGGGCGGAATGGGGCGGTGGCTGGTTGCCAGGCTCAACGAGTCTTGGCGTGATCCGCCGATCGGGGGGATTCGTCGCGGGCCTGGCGCCAGAGCTGGTGCAGTTCCTCCAGGTCCGAGACCCTCAGGTCAACGCAGCCTGGCGGGGGCCCTTGAGGGATCGGGTCGATCCAGATCGTGAACATCCCCGCGGCGCGGCCGCCCTGGATGTCGGAGGCGGTGCTGTCGCCGACCATGGCCGCACGATGGGGGGGGCAGCCCAGTCGTTCGATGGCGACGCGGAAGAACGGTGCCTCCGGCTTGCCGATGCCGATCGGCCGGACCCCGCCGGCCACGGCGATCGCCTCGGCCAGCGCGCCGCAGCCGGGATCGAACTCCCCCGGTCCGACGGGGTACCGGGCATCCATGTTGACCGCAAAGAAGGCCGCCCCAGCGGCGACGCTCCGCGCGGCGGCGCGCAAGCGATCGTAGCTGAAGTCCGGGTCGATCCCGACCACGACCGCCTGCGCGTCCGGCGCATCGGCGTCCGGGACAATCGTATGTCCGCACGCCCGGAGGACCTCGTCGAGCTCGGCGGTGCCGATCGCCAGCACCCGGACCGGCCCGAGCCGGCGCCGGACTTCCCCGACGGCCAGGTCCAGCGCGGCCAGCATCTCCTCGGGCCCCGCGACGATTCCCAGCTCCGCGAGCCGATGACGGAGCACCCCCGAGGCGTGCCGCGAGGAGTTCGAGGCGAAGACCACCCTGAGCCCACTGGTGCGCAAGTCCGCGACCAGCGCGGTCGCGCCGGGGAGCAGCCGGGGACCTTCCCAGATCGTGCCGTCCAGGTCGAAGGCGCACCCGCGCAGCTCCGCCAGGCGTTGCGCGACCGCGGTTCCCAGTCCCTGAGCCATCACGAGCGCCTCCTCGTCAGTCGCCCCGGAGTCGGATCGGCGGCATCCACGCGGCCCGGCCAAACCGAGTCAGTCTACCATTTCGTCCGACTGTTGCCACGGGACCTCGACGTAGGTCAGCGCCCATTCTTGCATGAACCGCACCCGCGTGGGCCGGATGCAGTACAGGATCAGCTCGGGATTGTCGATCGTCCCCAGGTACTTGCGGAGCAGGGGACTGCTCTGCCAGATCTCCTCGAGGACCGCCCGATCGGTGACGATCTCGGCGACGCCGGTGATCCGCACCTGGTCATGACGATCATCGAGGTAGCATAGCTCGACCTTGGGGTTGGCCGCGATCTCGGCCGTCTTGTGATACGACCGCAGGTTGGCGAAGAAGACGGTGAAGCCCTCGGTCTTCAGGGGCGAGATCGGCCGCAGCCGGGGCTGATCGCCGTCGACGGTCGCCAGGTAAGGGAACCGATCGGCCTGGATCACGGCGAGGGCCCGGTCGATCGCTGTCTGGGGATCGGGAGGATCCGGTGGTTGCTTGGTCATCTCGTTTCCTCCAGGACTCCAGACATCCCAACACGATCGGCCCGCGCCGCACAAGAGGACGGGCGGGCGTACTTGCCTCGCTCCCTGGTTCCAGATAAAGTTAAACATTGTTGCACGACGATGGGACGGCGTGGGCCGGGCTCCTGCGCGGGGGGATTCGTGATGCCGATGGAGACGACACACCGCCACGCCGTGGGCATCCTGCGGCGCGAGTTCCTCCAGGTGGGATTCTCGGGGCTGCTGGGTCTCTCGTGGCCGGAGATCCTGGCGAAGCGCGCGCGTGCCGCCGCGGCGGGCGCCGCGGAATCGCCGCGGGCCCGATCGCTGATCCTGGTCTTCTTGACGGGCGGCCTCAGCCACCTCGATTCGTTCGACATGAAGCCGGAGGCGCCGGCGGGGATCCGGGGCGAGTTCCGGCCGATTGACACCGCGGTGCCGGGGATTCACTACTGCGAGCACTTGCCCCGGCTGGCGGCGCGGGCCGATAAGCTGGCGGTCGTGCGCTCGCTGGCGCATTCGTACAGGAACCATCTCAACGCGACCCATGAGATCCTGACCGGCCATCCCCAGCCGGGGGCCTTCTTCGACAAGGTCGCCTCGCGCGACGATTATCCCTGTTACGCCTCGGCGGTCGACGCGATCCGGCCGCGGCGCGACGGCATCCCCAGCGGGGTGCTGCTGCCGACGTTCCTGATGGAAGGTCCGCTGATCTGGCCGGGGCAGCACGCCGGGTTCCTTGGGCCGCGGCACGACCCGTGGCAAGTCCGCCAGGATCCCAGCCGGCCCGAGTTCGGCTTCGACGGCTTGAGCCTCCCCGCCGGTTTGACCCTCGAGCGGCTGGACCGGCGGAAGTCGCTGCTGGACCGATTGAGCGCGGCACGCGATCCGCTCGGCGCCCTGGTGGCGCAGGCGAAGGACCCGTTCCGCGACCAGGTCGAGCGCGCCTATACGCTCCTGCTCTCCGGCCAGGTCGCCCGGGCCTTCGACCTCGGCGACGAAGATCCCCACCTCCGCGATCGATACGGCCGGCACATGTTCGGCCAGTCGCTCTTGCTCGCCCGGCGGCTGGTCGAGGTGGGCGTGCCGATGGTCCAGGTGAACCTGGGCCGCGTCCAGACCTGGGACACGCATTCGGCCAATTTCCAGTCGCTGAAGCATCGCCTGCTGCCGCCGACCGACCAGGGGGTGGCGGCCTTGCTCGATGACCTGGCGGCCCGGGGGCTCCTGGACCAGACCCTGGTCATCGTGACCGGCGAGTTCGGCCGCACGCCCCGGATCGGTCAGAGCACGGGGAACGTCAACAGCCGCGACGGGCGCGACCATTGGGCGGCCGTGTTCTCGGCCGTCTTCGCCGGCGGGGGCGTGCGCGGCGGCCAGATGATCGGCCAGTCGGACAAGATGGGAGCGTATCCGGCCAGCCGCCCCTACAGGCCGGCCGACCTGGCCGCGACCGTCTACCAAGCGCTCGGCATCGACCCGGCCACCGAGCTGCGCGACCGGCTCGACCGACCCATCCGGCTTTGCTCCGGCGAGCCCATCACCCCACTCTTCGAGGGGAACACGCCCCGCGGTTGAGCGATTCGCGGCGAACCCGGGGCGGACCAATTGTCTCCAGATTCCAGAGGCGAGGAGGGATTGCGATGTCCACTTCCCCATCGATCGTCCAGCGGATGCGAAGACAACTCCCCGAGGCGATGAAGGCGCGCGACACGGTCCGCACAAACTTTCTGCGCTACTGGATCGCTCAATTGACCCTCGGCACCGGCGCCGAGATGTCCGACACCGAGGCGATCAAGAAGATGCGCGGGGTGTTGAAGGAGGCGAAATCGGGGCTGACCACCTTCAGCCCCGAGGAACTGGAGCTGATCCGCGCGTGGGTCCCGCCCACGTTGAGCCCGGAGCAGATCACCGCGGCCCTGGCCCCGCTGGCCGACCAGATCCAGGCCGCACCCAAGGACGGCATGGCCATGGGCATTGCCATGAAGGCGCTGGCCGGCCAGGCGGTCGACAGCGACGACGTCAAAGTCGTGATCGGGGCGCTCCGGTCTCCTCTTGCGTCGGCGCGGCCGAGCGAGTAAGCTAGCATTCTTCGGCCTTGGCCTGGATGATCGTGTTTCCCCCGCTTCAGGGCCTCGTCGGTCTCCCCGGGCTCGAGCCCGGCGAATGGCGGGTCAGTCATCGCTCCCCGACGAGGGAAGAACCATGAAAGTGCGATCGAGTGTCAAGCGGATCTGTGAGAACTGCAAGATCGTCCGCCGCCAGGGCAAGGTCTATGTGATCTGCACGAATCCCCGGCACAAGCAGCGGCAAGGCTGATCGGCCGCCGACCAGGGAGGGTGACCCCTTCCCGACCAAGCTGAGCGGCTCCAGGATCCGCGGGACCGGCTCCCAGCCCGAGGTGCCTGTCCTGAGGATCGGAGGGCCTCTGACGAGTCTTCACGGAGATTGGACGGATGCCTCGAATCCTGGGTGTTGACATCCCCAACGACAAGCACACGGTCATCTCGCTCCAGTACGTTTACGGGATCGGGCCATACCTGGCTGGCGTGCTTTGCCAGCGGACGGGGATCCCTCCGGAGAAGCGGGCGCGCGACCTGAGCGAGGACGAGTTGGCCAAGCTGGCCTCGCTGCTGGATAACGAGTACACGGTGGAAGGTCAGCTTCGCCGCCAGTTGCAGCAGAACATCGCCCGGCTGCGTGATATCGGCTGCTACCGCGGCTTGCGACACCGCAAGGGGCTGCCCGTCCGCGGTCAGCGGACCCGGACCAACGCCCGGACCCGCAAAGGCCCCCGCAAGACCGTCGCCGGCAAGAAGGGCGTCAAGGAGCTGCGTTGACCCACCCCGCGGCGGGTCCTCGCGGCCGCAACCGCGGACAAGAGCCGGCGGTCCGACGGCTCGCTGGCTCGTCGTGGCGCCGCGAGAGTGGGGTCGGGCGCGCCGGCCAGGTGGTCGGGCTGTGACGATTCCCCGCCGGTCGCAGCCGAACGATCCTCAGTGGACCAAGAACCGGATTGATCAGGAGCATCGCAACCGTGGCCAAGGCCAAGAAGCGGAAGACACGACGCAACGTCAGCCGGGCGGTCGTGCACATCAAGGCGACGTTCAACAACACGACGGTCACGATCACCGACCCCAACGGCGATGCGTTGTGCTGGGCTTCGTCCGGGACCGTGGGATTCAAGGGGAGCCGCAAGAGCACGCCATTCGCCGCCCAGCGCGCGGCCGAAACCGCCGCGGCAGCCGCGAGCAAGTACGGCGTCAAGGAGGTCGAGGTCAAAGTGAAGGGACCCGGATCCGGCCGGGAGAGCGCGATCACCGCTATCCAGGCCTCCGGCTTGTCGATCAAGGCCATCGAGGACGTCACGCCCTTACCTCATAACGGTTGCCGGCCGCCCAAGAAACGCCGGGTCTAAAGAATTCCATGCAATGGGGAAAGAAAGAAAAACGGCGGACGGGGCCGCCTCCTACAAGAAGACGCTCCCGTCCGGTCTCTGTAGGTACCGGCTCCGTCCGGCGACTTTTCCGGTAGCTGCCGATTCAATTGCCGGCACCAGGACTCACGATTGATTCACAGGACCGAGGGCTGCTGATTCGCCATGGGACGTCATATTGGACCGGTTTGCCGATTGTGCCGCCGCGAGGGGACGAAGCTCTTCCTGAAAGGGACCCGGTGCGACACCCCCAAGTGCGCCGTGGACCGTCGCGACGGCGTACCGGGCATGCATCAATTCCGCCGCGGCAAGGCGAGCGAATACGCCGTCCGGCTGCGGGAGAAGCAGAAGGTCAAGCGGTATTACGGGATCTTCGAACGGCAGTTCCGCAAGTACTACCAGGAGGCGGCCCGCCGGCCGGGGAATACCGGCGATGCCCTGATGTCGCTCCTGGAGCGGCGGCTGGACAACGTGATCACCCGGCTGGGCTTCGCGACCAGCCGCCCCCAGGCCCGGCAGATGATCACGCACGGGCACATCCTGGTCAACGGTCGCAAGCTGGATATCCCCAGCTACCTGGTCCGCCCGGGCGACCAGATCCAGGTCAAGAACCGCGAACACTCCCGCAAGCTGGCCGCCGAGAACCTGGCCGCCGAGGGTGCCCCGCCGGTCCCCGAGTGGCTGGACCGGATCAGCACCGACCCGCCCGAGGGGCGCGTCTCCCGCATGCCGACGGCCCAGGATGTCGGCATGCCCGTGACACCCCAGTTGATCATCGAGTTGCTCAGCCGCTGAGAGCGACGGCGACAACACCCGTTGCCGCGCCTGCGGGATCGAAACCGTCCTGACCGTCGCTGAGATGCTCGGGCGTCGCAGGGTCTTCATTTGCCACTTGCCACTTGCCACTGATGGGGAAATTGCGATGCGTATTCGTTGGCGTGGCCTCGAACTGCCCAGCCGGGTGATCTGCAACCGCGAGACTCTGACCGACACCTTCGGCGAGTTCCACGTCGAGCCCTTCGAGCGCGGCTTCGGCCACACCGTGGGCAATAGCCTGCGGCGGATCCTGCTCTCGAGCCTCGAAGGCAGCGCCATCACGCGGATCAAGATCCTGGGGGTCCAGCACGAGTTCTCCTCGATCACCGGCATGGTGGACGACATCACCGACCTGGTGCTGAACGTCAAGCTGCTGGTCGTCAAGAACCATTCCGAGGCGAACAAGACCCTGCGGATCGACCGCGACCGCCGGGGCGTGGTCACCGCCGCCGACATCCTCCACGACGAGTCGGTCGAGATCATCAATCCCGACCACATCCTCTGCACCCTGACCGATGACGTGCCGTTCCACATGGAGATGAACGTCGAGAACGGGCGGGGCTACCGCACCGCGGCCGAGGGGCACACCGATGACCTGGAGATCGGCGTGATCCCGATCGACGCCAGCTTCAGTCCGGTCCATCGGGTCGAGTACCACGTGGAGAACACGCGCGTCGGCCAGCGGACCAACTACGACAAGCTGATTCTGCGGATCTGGACGACCGGCGTGCTCGGCCCCGAGATGGCCCTGGTCGAAGCCGCCAAGATCCTCCGCAAGCACCTCAACCCGTTCGTCCAGTATAACGAGCCCGGCCCCGGCCTCCCCGCCGAGGCCCTCGCCGGCGACGGCCTCCAGCACATGCCGATCGACGCCGAACTGGAACGCAAGCTCGAAATGAGCCTGGCCGAGCTTGAGCTGTCCGTCCGCGCGACCAACTGCCTGGAAAGCGAAGGCATCACCACGGTCCGGCACCTGGTCAGCCGCAGCGAGGAGCAGCTCTTGAACGTCCGCAACTTCGGCGAGACCACCCTCAAGGAGGTCCGCGCCAAGCTGCACGAGATTGGTTTGGACCTGGGTATGAATGTTCCGATCAAACCCTAGTGGTCAGTGGTCAGTAAAGACCCAGACCCAGACCGGACCGTTCTTCTCTGTTCTGACTGACCACTGACCACTGACCCCGATTCCCCCCATGCGCCACCAAAAAGCTGGCCGGAAATTCAAACGGTCACCCTCCCATCGCCGGATGCTCCTGCGCAACCTGGCCACGGCCCTGTTGCAGCACGGCAAGATCCGAACGACCTTGGCCAAGGCCAAGGAGGTCCAGCCGTTCACGGAGAAGCTGATCACCCTGGCCAAGGACGGCTGGAACCTCGACCACTTCCGCCGATGCCTGGCGGTCCTGACCAGCCGGGATGTGACCTTCAAGCTGTTCCACGAGATCGGGCCGCGATACCAGGGCCGACCGGGCGGCTATACGCGGATCTACAAGCTGGCCAAGGTCCGGCAGGGGGACGCCGCCCCGATGGCTGTGATCGCGCTGTTAGGCGAGTCCGAGACGCTCAAGGCACCGACCCGGCCGGCGGTGGTGAGTTCGGGCCGCCGCTCGTAGTTGGGCGCCTGGGGATACTCCAGTCCTTGACCCCCTGACCTCGCGATGGGAGAGCCGACCGCCGTGACTCAACCATCCCACGACCCCCACTGCATCTTCTGCAAGATCGTCCTCGGCGAGATCCCGTCAGCCCGAGTGCTGGAGACGGACCAGGCCGTGGCCTTCCTGGACATCCATCCGGTCATTCCCGGCCACACGCTGGTCGTGCCCAAGGCCCATTATGCCCACCTGGGCGATCTGCCCGATTCGCTCGCGAGTCATGCCGGTTCGCTCCTGCCCCGGCTCTGCCGGGCCATCCAGGCCGCCACCGGCGCCGCGGGCTTGAACGTGATCGTCAACAACGGCCGCGCCGCCGGCCAGACCATCGACCACTGCCACTGGCACATCATCCCGCGCTTCGATGACGATCCGGTGAACTGGCCGTGGCCCCAGGGCGAATACCTGGGCGACGAGCTGAGCCAGATGAGGTTCCGCATCGAGCGCGAGCTCGGTGAGGTTCCCGGGTAAGGTCCCGTCACGGCCGAGCCGCTTGATGGTCTTGCCGGCCTCGACGGTCGGCGCTGGGTTCCGGCGCGACGGCGAGCCGGCGCAACGGCGCTCCGGCCTCCATGACCAAGACCTCGGCAACGGTCCCACCGTGGTCTGGGACCTGCCGGATGCACTCCCAGGTCCCCTCGGCGCTGAGGCCGGCGAAGACGACGACCGAGCGGTCGGCGGCCATGGGGCTGGGCCCGGCCGCGACGACGGCCGAATGGGGATCTGCGAACGTCTGACCCGCCACGTCCACCGATCCCGGGCCGAAGTGGACCGGCAGGGCTGCCGCCAGCCGGGCGGTCAGCCGGTTGGTCGCCGGCCGGCCGACCAGCAGGATGTGGGATTCTTTCAGCAGGCTCTCGGTGACGTCGCCGTCGGCCTTCACGGGGATCGTGATGTTGGCCCAGCGGCTGGCGAGCTTCCGTTGCAGGATCAGGGCGGCCTCGCGCTGGACGTCGGACTCGGCGAGGGTCCCGTAGACGATCACGGCCCTGTCGAGCTGCCGTTCGAAGGAATCGACCGACCAGAAACGGCCCGAGGCCTGCCGGGCGCGGACGTCCGCTCCCAGCTTGGCCAGGGCATCACCGCCGAGCCAGGCCTCCGCGAGGCGCGCCAGCGGCTTGCCGAGGGCCTTCTCGGCCGCCTGGAAGAACGCCGCGGTCTCGGCGGCACGACCGGCATGGGCGCGGCCGAACTCATCCATGAAGGACTCGAACGGCCCGTCGCCCATCACCGCGCGCAGCTCGGCCAGGACCAGCATGCCCTTGCCCGCGGCGATGTCGTACCACTCGTCGGAGCGGAGATCGGCGCGGGTCTCGCTCAGGGGCAGATCCCGCCCACCGCGCCGGGCGACCGCCGTAAGGTAGCGCGAGGCTGCGGCGAACATCGGCAGCGCAATCCGCTCGCGGTCGCGGGCTTCCAGCCGCCCCTCGTGAGCGCGGGCCTTGATGGCCTTCTCTGCCGCCACGACGCGCTCGTAATCGGCGAACGCGGCGGCCAGCCAGATGTCGGCGTCCGTCTGCGGCAGGATCGTGCCGTGCCAGGCCGCTGCGTGTTCGGACTCCGGATGAGGGCCGCGGCCCGAACCGGGACGCGCGCCGACCCGCGCCAGGTCGACCGCCCTGGGCGTCCCGGGCGCGTTGGCCGCGGGCGGCTCGGCGCGGAGCACAGTCCAGTCGTTGCCGACGAGCGGGTGCATGTCGGGGAACCGCCGCCGCTCGGCTTCGGTCGGTTCCCAGGTCGCGCCCAGCGGCGGGCCGAACTTCGCCCAGGTGGTCAGCTCGCGCGCCATGGCGGTCGTGGTGAATTTCGCGTCGAGCGAGTGCGACGCCGCCAGGGGCGGGGTCGTGAACGCCTGGAAGCCGAATTCGACGTCGATCCCCGGTTTTTTCCGGTCGAACAGCTCCAGCCAGGTCCGATCGCGGTCGGACGGATGGAACACCACGTTGGCCGGCCGACCGACCGGCGAGGGCACGGTCTCGAGCCGGACCTGGAGATCCTTGGCGTTGTTGCAGCCCCAGTAGAACCCGGTCGTGCCGCCGAACCACTCGTTCCGGCTGCTCCGCCAGAGGCGGCTCTGGTGCGTACCCATCTCGAACATCGCGATCTCGTTGGTCTTGGTGTCGGCCAGGATCCATTCATTGGTGTAAAGGCCATTATTCCCCTGCTTGAGGATCCGGACGGCTGCCTCGATCGAATCGCCATACTGGAGGGCGCGGCGGATGCGGTCGACCATCGGGAGGCCGGCGGGATCGAACTTGGTCTGGGCGAGGGTCGTCTCGCAGACGACCAGGCCGCAGTCATTCAGGTAGTAGTCCATGCCGCTCATAATGCTGCCCGGGAAGGTCTGCATGAGCACCCGATGGCCGCGGCTGGGCTTGACGTCGAGCCAGACGTTGTAATGGTAGGCGTGGAAGAGGTTCCACATCGTGATGTGGCCGATGACGACCTGGCCGTCGACGGTGGCCGGACCGGTCGCCGCGAAGGCGCTGCAATGCGATTCCTGGGGTCGGGCCGGACCTTGATCGGGCGGCTCGCGGAACCGGCGGCCTTCCAGCCCGGTGGCCGTGGCGTCGAGGGCGTCCTGGAGGAAGCTGGTCTCGACGTCGGCGTTGATCGTGACGACGTCCAGGAAATCGACCGGCCGGTTGTCGAAGCTGGCCCCGGCCGCCGCGGCCCCATCGGCGATCCCCTTCATCTCCTCGAGGTATTCCACGTCGAACCGCCGCAGGAACAGCGCGTTGGCCACCAGCCGCAGGTATCGCCAGGCGTCGGCGGGAGCCTCCGGGCTGCGGTACCGCGCCAGCTCGTGGATGAACCCGGCGATCTCCGGCGCCATCAAGTGCCCGTGCTGGTAGCCTCGCTCGTAAGGATCTCCCTCGATATGGAGCACGACCCAGCCGGCTTGCGGGTATCGATAGCCGGGTCCCGAGCGCTGAACCGAGACCGGGTCCGGCCGGTACCGTGAAGCGCCGGCGCTGGGGTCAGGGCCGGCGGCCCCGACGGACGCCGGCAATCCCGCGATCGCGATCAAGGCGATGCCCAAGGCACACTTCCCAGTCGACATGATGATCCTCGGCGAGAGTCGTGGAATTCCGGGTCCGGGCCGCCGCGAGTCGCGACCGCGCTCGGCGCATCGTCCCACAACCATAATCGATGGAGCGAGCCCGTGCGAGAGGGAAGCCGTGGCACGCGACGACGCGGCGGGCTTCAGTATGCATCGGCATCGAGGATCTCGCCATCGGCGCGGTTGCCCAGGAGGCGGAAGACATGTTGGTCGATCGACTGTTTCAGGAAGTGGACCGCCCCATCACAGAACAAGAAGTTGCAGCCCTGGGAGGAATGGAAGCTCGAGAATCCCCCGACGAAACCGATCGGCAAGACACCGTTCTCGACCAGGTTCTGGACTGTGGCCAGGTTGTCGTCCTGGTAATACGGGTTCGGATTCGTAATCGGCCTCCCGGTGGGAGAACTCGCAGATGTGGGATCATGATCATTGATGCGCGTCCCGGTGTTGCGGAGCGTGGACCGCGTCCCGGAGGCCCAGCCCAGCGACGCGCCGTTGCGGGCCTCGCCGACCAAGATCGTGTTGGCCAGCCCGTCGGCGATGTCGTCGTGCGCCACATGGCTGTTGAGGTAGAGCACCCCGTGGTTATCGACGTCGATCGGCGCTTCGACGTCGTGATGGCAGCCGGCATAACTCATCTGGCCTACGATCGGGCTCGAGGGGCAGAGGAAGGTCATGATCCTGGTGCCGCGCGCCGTGTCGTTGGCAGCGGCGTAGACTCCGCGCCGGAAATCGAACCGCCTGTAGACGTTCCGCTGTTCGAGGAACGGGAGGATCTGCACGACCCAGCTATGGTGGTACCCCTGGGGCAGGTTGACAATCGGCCGCGTGAAGTCGACAGAGCCCGGCGGCAGCACCCGGTGGGTCGACGTGTAGTTGCCCAGGGCCAGGCCGATCTGCATCAGGTTGTTGGCGCACTGGGTGCGCCGCGCCAGCTCGCGAGACGACTGGATCGCCGGTAACAGCAGGGCGATCAGGATGGCGATGATCGCGATCACGACCAGGAGCTCGATCATCGTGAAGGCCGGACGTCGTCGCATGGGCGGGCTCCCTCAGTATTTGTCGGAGTCGAGGATCTCGCCATCGGCACGGTTGCCCAGCAGCTTGAAGATGCCGGGACTGATCGAGTTCTTGAGGAAGCGGACCGAGCCGTCGCCGAAGGCGAAATTGGCGCCGCCGGGGTGCCGGCTGGCGAAGCCGCCCACGAAGCCGGGTGTACCGGGTGGGGCGGCCTTGAGCGCAGCCGCCGTCTCGTCGTCCTCGTCAATGCCGATTGCCGCCGAGGCGGCCCCGGGAGCCAGCGGCGAATTGAACCGGCTGTTCGGGGCGGTCCCGGTGTTCCGCAGGCTGGCGCGAGTGCCCGAAGCCCAGCCCTCGCCCAGGCCGTCGTTGAGCTTCTCGCCCAGGAAGATCGTCTGCGACGAGCCGTCCGGGATGTCTTCGTATCGGATCGCACTGTTGAGGAAGAAGACGCCGTGGTTCTTGGCGTCGATCGGCGCCTCAACGTCGTTGTGGCAGCCCACGTAGTTCGTCATCGCCACCTTGTTGGTCGCGCGGTTGGGCCCGGGATCGGACGGGCAGAGGAAGCTCCGGACCAGGCTCGTCCGGGTCGTCAGGTTCTGCGACTCGTAGAGTCCCGCCTTGAAGTTGAAGTGGTTGTAGACGTTCCTTTGCTCGCAGTAGGGCAGCACCTGGGTGATCCAGCCGAAGTGGTAGCCCTTGGGCAGGTCCAGGACCGGTCCGGTACTGTTGATGACGCCGGGGGGAAACACCTCGTGCGAGGATTCATAGTTCTGCAACGAGACCGCCAGTTGCATCAGGTTGTTGACGCACTGCGAGCGCCGCGCGGCCTCGCGCGCCGACTGGACCGCCGGCAGCAACAACGCGATCAGCACGGCGATGATCGCGATCACCACCAGGAGCTCGATCAGCGTGAACCCCCGCCGATCTTCCGAACCCGGACCGATACCTCGCATGACGTGACTCCTCCTCCACAGCTCGCGAGTATTCTCAGAGTTTGCTTCCAAAGCCCCGCTCGGGGAGATGCTCGCTACGCCGAAGGCGTTGCACAGCAAAGCCCAGGGTCGCGCAGCGCACCCTGGGAAGGCAGGGCGACCGCGGATTCCCAGTTCCCCGAAATTCTCCCGAACCCCAACGGGGTTCCACAATGTGGCTACTCGGTGGAACCCCCTTGGGGTTCGCTGGGCCTGTGTTGATCGCGACCCAGGGTGCGCCTTCGGCGACCCTGGGCTAGGATGTGGAACGCCTTCGGCGTAAGGATGGGTGGCATCCCGATCCTGCCTCCCAGGTGACGGCTTCCGAGCGAGCGATGACCTTTGAAATAGACTCTCATTCATTGTAGGCTACCTGGTTCGATGTCGATGACTCGCGAGTGCCGTGCCCGTCGGGTCGGGTCGCGGGGGTAATCCGCCTGAACGCGGACTGTCCGGCCATGGGCGCCGCCGCGGGCGGGCTCGACGGTAATGGCGACGAGGGCGTCGTCGGCGGAATCCAGGTCCCGCGCGGGGACCTCCCAGGTTTCGCCCTTGTAGCCGGGATCGGCGGTGAGCCGGGCGAGCGCCCGCTGGAGTCCCGACTCGGCCAGCCACTCGGCCTGGAGCCGGTGCTCCTGCGCCTTGACCTGCTCGCGCTGGGTCAGGCCGGCCTTGAGCACCGCCCCGGCCATGATCGTGATGATGATCAGGCAGACCAGCACGACGACCACGGTCAATCCCCGGGAGTGCGGGCGACGGCGGTGGGTGAGCCTCATTTCGGCTGCCCCCCTTTCGTTGCTGAGAGCGCCAGCCGATCCTTGCCCAGCAGCGCCAGGATCTCCAGCGGCCGGGGCGGATCGACCGGCTCCTTGCCGGCCCGACCGGTCACAATCATCGCGAGGAACCGGCGCCGGCCGTCGTCGCGATGCTCGAACCGCACCCCCGCGCCCCGGTCGAGGACGTAAGACTCATGCCGGGTCGGCCTCCCGGTGCCCGACTCAACCCGGAGGACCCGGCCGGCACGCGCCTCGTAGGTGACCAGATGGCGGGAGCCGCTGGCCAGCCGCAGGCTTGCGGCGGGGGCCGCTTGGCCGGCGGCCTTCTCGTCGCCCTGGACGCTGTCGGCGGCATGGACATCCGCCCGGAACTGGCTGGCCAGTCGGTCCAGCGCCGTCGCGGCGCCCAGCCGCGACTGGCCGTCGGCACTGAGGCGCAACAGGAGCTGGAGGGTGACCGCGCAGAGCCCCAGCAGCGTCGCCACGCCGGTCATCACGACGATGACCTCGATGATCGTGATGCCGCGGCGGGCGCCGCGCGGGAGGCGGCGCCGGCCTGGACAGCCGGAGGTCGGGGGACAGAGTCCCCTCCTGCTGGAGGACTCTTGTAGGAGCCGGCTCCGTGCGGCGATCCCGGTCCGACCGAAAACCGCGGATGACTGAATCATGACGCCGGCCTCCGTCGTTCGACCCAGGTCGTCAGCCGCACGGGCGATTCCCACTCACCGCTGCGGCCGTGCCAGCGCAGCCGGACGGCGATCCGCTTGGCCGCGCGACCCGGGCCGGGCACTTCCTCCGCGACCGTGACCGACAGCTCGGCCCCGGGGAGCGCCTGGCGCGCTGAGGGAGCCAGGACCAACTGCCGGGCCCGCTCGGCCGTGATCTCGTCGTAGGGATGCGCCGTGATCCGCTCCAGCACGTTGGCGGCCTCCTGGACGGCCCGCTGGCGGTGCTCGACGACGCGGCGCTGGGAACCGACGTAGCCCAGCACCTGGACCGTCAGCGACATGGCGATCATCACCATGACGGTGCCCATGGCCACCTCCGCCAGCAGCGAGCCGCGCCGCGCGCGCGAGCGCGGCTGTCCTGGGTGATCTCCGAGCACGACCCTGCGCATCATGTTCTGGTCAGCTCCCCGATGATCTTGATGAGTGGGACGAAGTAGGCGATCACCATGATCGCGACGACCATGCCAAAGAGAATGACGGCCACCGGGAAGAGAGTCTGCACGACGGCCTGAATGCGGATGGCCTGTCGCCGTTCGCTGGTCTCGGCCAGCTCGCGGAGCGCCCAGGCCAGGTTGCCGACCGTAGCGGCCGAGGCGAGAACCTCGGCGTCGGCCGAGCGGATGATCCCGACGCGCCACAACGCGTCGATCCAATCGGCCCCCTGCCGGACCGCTCGCTCGACCTTGACCAGCCGGCGGCGAACCCATCGCGTCGGATAATGCTCGGCCAGCGTCGCCAGTCCCAGCGCGATCGGCTGGTTCGCCTCGACCACCAGCGACAGCGCCCGCAGCACCAGCGCCGTGTGCCGGCGGGTGAACATCCGATCGAAGATCGGCAGGTTGTAGTTCATCCAGCCGGCGAAGGAGAAAGGTACATAGAAGAAGCAGATGATCTCGCCCAGCACGAACAAGGACGAGATCGGGGAGTAAACCATCATCAAGTGGGCGACCTGGATGACGAAGACCGTGACCTCGGGGAGCGAGATGCCGAAGTCCCGGAAGATCGCCTCGAACTTGGGAATGATGAAGTAGAAGATGAATCCCACGATGGTCTGCATGGCCAGCAGCAGGCCGAGCACGTAGGCGACACGCGAGGCGATCGACATCCAGAGTGACAACGAGGCGGAGCGGGCCGAGCCGGCCAGGCGCAGGGCCTTGGACATCAACCCGGTCACCTGCCCGATCCAGGCCATCAAGGTCACGTCGCGCGAGACGGCCCGGGGCGTCTGCTCGAAGGCCTCGGGCAGACTCGTCCCGGCGTTGAGCTGGTCGACGAGCTGAACGACCCGCCGGCGGGCCTTGCCGCGATACTGGTCGGCGAAGGCCGCGACCGCCGGTGCCAGGGGGATGCCCCGCTCGGTGGCGATCGCCAGGATCCAGACCAGCGAATCCTGCCGGGTCACCCGCAGGCGAGCCCAGATGAAGCCGGCGCCGATGGCCGAGGCAAACAGCAGCACGAAGCCGCCCGCGACCACCAGTCCCCCCAGAGTGACCACCAGCCACAGGAACACGGCCACGCCGGCCACGAGCATCATCAGGTGCTGGAGCCGCCACGGTTCGGCCGGCGACTTGGGGACGACCGCGGTCACTTCTGGCCCGGGCTCGTGGTCGGATCCGGGTTCCCAGGTCTCCTGGACCGGGGAGACCTCCGCGGCTTCCCAGGTCTGCACCACCGGGGAGACCTCTTCGCTCGACGGATGCTCGGCAAACTCTGTCGTCACGGCGTTCTCCCGATCGAATCATTCCTTCACTCAGAAAGACTCTCACGTAGGTCAGGCTTGAGCCTGACAGGGAACCCGATCATGTCAGGCTCAAGCCTGACCTACTTGCGGCTTATCCCGAGAGCCGGCTGATCAGCGTGATAAGCGGGAGCATCAGGCCGACCACGTTCGTGAAGATACCCCAGAGGATCAGGATTACAGCCAGTACGCCCACGAGGGTCCCGGCGAAGCTCGCGTGCGCGCTGGCGCGGGCCTCGAACATCTCACCAGCCATGTGCAGGACCTCGGGCAGGCTCCGCTGCGGCTCCGCCCAGCCCACCAGCCGAGGCAGACCTGCCGGGAACGGCCAGCGGTCGGCCATCGCCTGGGCCAGCGTTCGACCCGACTCAACGGCTCCGGCCATCCGCCGGCAGGCGATCGCGATGTTGGCGTCCGGGACGCCTTCCCCCGTCAGCCGCAAGGACTCGGGCAGGGGCAGATCGTTCTCCAGCAACAGGCCCAGCAGATGGCAGAACTCCGCCAGCGACGTCCAGCGCCAGACGCCGCCCAGGATCGGGATCCGACTCGCCAGGCCGCGCGCCACACCGGGTCGCAGCACCAGCGGCGCCGCCAGCCAGAAGGCGATCAAGGCCCCCGCCAAGGACGCCAGGCCGGCCCAGGTCGCGCGGATCGCATGCGAGACCTCGATCAGAGCGACGGTCAAGCGCGGCAGCGGGACGCCGAAGTCCTTGAAGATTAACTCGAACTGCGCGACCAGGTAGACGCTGGCGAACGTGAAGAGGACCAGCGCCGCCGCCAGGCTGAGCATGGGATAGGCCAGGCCCAGCCAGAGGCGCCGCTTCAGCTCGACGCCGACGTTCACGTAATTGGAGAACTGGCCCAGGACCTCGCCCAACCGCCCGGTACGGACCCCTGCCAGCACCAGGCCGCGAAGATGCGCGGGGATCTCGCCCTTTTGCCCGTCGATCGCCTGACCCAGCGAGGCCCCCGACTCGAGCCGGCTGGAGAGAGTCTGCATCGAGCGACGTAGCCGTCCCTGGGGCAGCTCCTCGGCCAGGGCGGACAGACTGGGCCCCAGCGGCAGCCCGGCGCGCGCCAGCTCCGCGAGCCGAGCGGACAGCTCGGCCGACTCGGCCACGCTCAGTCTCCCCGCGGCCCCGTTCCACCCCGGTGAATCCGACATGCGGAATCCTCGCCCTACGTAGGTCAGGCTTTCCGCCTGACGCGATGCATGTCAGGCGGAAAGCCTGACGTACTGGATCAAACCGACAGTTCGTGCAGCATATTGGTCAAGGGGACGAACAAGGAAAGCCCGTAGAGCAAGGCGGCGGCGCCGCCGATCAACAGCAGGAGGAGCGTGGGCAGGAACACGTAGAGTTTCTCGGCCTGGAACTTGGCCCGCTTGCGGTAGAGATCGGCCACGTTCTCCAGGGCGTTGACCAGCGACCCCTGGACTTGCCCGGTCGCGAGCACCCAGCGCAACAAGGGAAGGAACGCGGCGTGATCGGCCTGCTCCAGCGCCGTGCCGGCCGGTTCACCGCGTTCCAGCCCCGCGGCGACCTGCCGCGCGCCGCGGATCATCCGGGGGTCGCCGGTCGACTCGGCCGCCAGGACCAGCGCCGAGGGATACGGCACCTGGTGCTCCAGCAACAGGGCGAGCAGCTCGGCGAAGTTGGCGGCTTCGTAGTCGGCCAGCATCGAGCTCATCCAGGGGAAGAGTCGCAGGCCATTCCACAGCCGCGCCCGGAACCCCGATGTCCGGCCCGAGTTGAACCAGGCCAGGACGAGGATCACAAGTGCGATCGGTCCCAGCGGCCACCAGTACTCGACCGATCCCCGGAGCCACCCCAGCCAGCGGAGCGGGGCAATCACGTACAGCCCCAGCGTATCGAAGGCCCCGATGAACCGGGGCACGACCAACCACACCAGCCCGAGGAACAGGCCATACGCCAGCACCAGGACCATCAGCGGATACCAGAGGGCCAGCCCGATGGCGGTCCGCGCCTCGGCGTAGCCCCGGACGTAGCGCGCCATCCCCTCCAGGGCGACCGGCAGCCGCCCGGCGCGCGTCCCCGCCTCGACGACCGCGCGGTACAGCGGCGGGATCGCGCGCTCCTCGGCGTGCAGGGCCTCAACCAGGCTCTCACCCTGTCCCAGCCGCCGGCCCAGGGCGCCCGCGATCCGGCCCAGCCGGCCCCGCACGTCCCGCCCCGCCTCCAGCAGCCCGCGGTCCAGGGGGATCCCCGCCCGGACCAGCGCCGCGATCTCCTCGTTCAGAGCCAGTAGTTGCTCGATCGAGATCGGACCCGGCGGCCTCGACTCCAGCTCCCCCTGAGACATCGTGCGACCATCCCCCTTGTCTCTGACAGTTGTGATAGTCCCATCTCACCACAATTGTCCGAGGCTGTCAAGCCCCCCGCGGACGAATTGCGGATTCCTGCGGCTGCTCCGACAATCTCCGTGAGGCAGGGCTCCGCGGGCGCGCAAGACCCCGAACCAACGGCCTCCGACCCGACACCCGCCTCCAGGCCCGTGGCCAACCAGCCCGACTCCATCTTCATGGGAGTGCGGCCCGAGGGCTTGACAGCTCGTTGCGTGGGTTCGCTCCGCGTATTTCGCTGCTGCGGTCGATCTTGCCAGCCCGCTTGGCGATCTTCTTCTTCTGCGCCTCGGAAAGCGGCTTGTAGGCCTTGAGGCGGGGAGGAAGCGGGTCTGCATCCGCGCCGGCCGAATCGTGGTCCCTGCGCCGGGCCGGCACAGGACGCTTCTCCGGAGACTCGGACGGGACGCCACCCGCCTCACGCCGATTGCTTGCAAGCATGCGGCGGCCAGGGCTTGCGACTGCCGTGAAGAATGGTATCTTTGATCGGATGGGCGCCCGTAGCTCAATGGATAGAGTCGCGGACTTCGAATCCGAAGGTTGTAGGTTCGAATCCTACCGGGCGCGCTTGGGAACCAGGGCCGTCTGGGACCGTACTGAGCGGTCCAGCGCCTGGTTTACAGGGGTCAAACCTATCATCACCACGGGAACATCCGATCCAGTTATCACGTCCTGAGCCGACTCAAGCCATACTGAACCGTTGCCGGCGCGCTGGCCGAGCGTTGTCAAATCGCGACGGTTGGCCGTGACGGAATCGGTTCCCGTGGCGGCAAGAGTCGGGTGGGCGGCTGGCGAGGTAGGTCCTGCAACGCCCTTTTGTTATTCCCTCAGTTACTCCCGACATTCTCCTCTATCAGCATCCCTTTGGAATGACGACCCGCATGAAGGAGGAGTGACAGTGGCAAGTCGTGCCGCGACCGAGTGGCGTTACGAGAAACTGACCTGGCCCGAGATCAACGACGCTGTTGACTTAAACAAAGTCTGTATCGTGCCTTGCGGTGCTGTGGAACAACACGGGCCGCACCTCCCGCTGGACGTGGACCTGGTCTGTCCGGTGGGGATTGCGTCAGGCGCGGGCCGGGAGATTCCGGACAAGGTTTTGGTGCTCCCTGTCGTGCCTTATGGCTACACGGGTCACGTGATGGACTTCCCCGGGACGATCAACACGCATTTCGAGCACTTCATGGACGGCGTGCTCGACATCACCAAGAGCCTGGCCTACCACGGGTTCAAGAAGATCATCCTGCTCAACGGGCACGGCTCGAACTGGCCGAACCTCGACCTGGTGGCCCGGCGGACCAACCTCGAAACCGACGCCGAATGCGTCCCGATCTGCTGGTGGGGCTTGCTGACGGTCGACAAGGAGTTCCTGCCCCGGTGGCGGCAGAGCAAGTTCCCCGGCGGCTGTGCCCACGCCTGCGAGCTGGAGACCTCGCTCTACCTGTACCTGGACGGCGACAACGTCCGCAAGGACCAGATCAAGAGCGGCACGATCTCGTTCAACGAGGAAAACAGCCCATTCATGTGGGTCGACCTGTTCGCCGCCGGGCCCGCGACCGCGATCTCCTGGACCAGCAGCTATTCGGAGACCGGCGTGCTGGGCGAGGCCGAGCTGGCCACCGCCGAGAAGGGCCGGCAGGCCTACGAGGAGGCG